>CACGSI010000004.1 GCA_902575715.1 uncultured SAR324 cluster bacterium | reverse complement strand
TCAGAGATCAGGTAAAATTTATAGTCAAACGTCTGGAAAATGAATTTGGAGATGGGGTTAAATTCAGTATACTTTCTGATCAGGGAGAAAGAGTTCAAAGAATTGTAAAAGATCTTGAGAACAATATTTTAAGCGGATTTGTTCTTGTATTTTTAGTTCTACTAATTGTTATGGGTATAAGTAATGCGCTGCTTGTGGCAATTGCGATTCCTCTTTCTTTTCTCGTTAGTATGATCATCCTCAATGTAATGGGCTTTACATTAAATATTGTTGTGCTCTTTAGTTTAATTCTTTCTCTTGGACTTCTAGTTGATAACGCTATAGTTATTGTTGAAAATATTTTTCGGCATAGACAAGCAGGTAAGAATCGTATTGATGCAGCAATATTGGGTACTAAAGAAATAGCTCTTCCCGTAACTACATCTACTATAACAACAGTAGCTGCATTTTTCCCACTAATTTTTATGCCAGGAATTGCTGGAGAATTTATAGGGTTCCTTCCAAAAACTCTAATTATTACTTTATCCTCATCACTTTTAGTAGCAGTCGTTATAAATCCTGTTTTATGCTCGACTTTAATGAGAGTAAAAGTTAAAGAGGATATTCCCAAAAATTTTGATGAGATTAAGCTTATAGAAAAATCTAAAGTTTTACTTTTTTACCAGTCATTATTAGGAAAAGTTTTGAAGTTTAGGATAATTACTTTATTTGTATTCATATTTCTCTTTGTTGGAACATTTTATTGGTATGGTAAAAACACATTCCCAAGAAAAAGAATAGAATTTTTTCCTAAAACTGAGCCCAGTGAGGCCGTCGTTAATATAAGAGCTCCTCTTGGAACTACTTTAAAAGTTTCTGATAGATATGTTAATTCAGTTGAAAATTTCATAAATGAGGATAAAGAAAAACTAGATGCAATAGTCGCAAACGTAGGACAACGGAGAGGTTCAGGAGCAGCATCAGCTGGAAGTACTACAACGTATTTGAGCCATGTTGTTCTTGACTTTCCTAGTTGGCAAAATTGGATTGAAAAACCTTCTTTGATAATAAAAAAACTTAGACAGAAACTGGATCAAATGGTTGGAGTAGAAATAAAACTGGCAGAATCTCGTAGTGGACCTCCAACTGGAATGGCTTTAAACCTTGAAGTGCAAGGGGAAAATTTTAATCAATTGTCTAGATCTGTCGAAATAATAAAGCAAAAAATTAAAAATATACCTGGCTTGGTAGATTTGACCGATGATTTTGATCGAAGTCGTCCTGAATTAAAAGTCGTTATCGATCGTGATAAAGCCTCTAGACTTGGTCTTAGAGCTAGAGAAATTGCCAGTACTGTTAGAACAGCTTTCAATGGGAAAAAAGTTTCTGTTCTTCGGGACGGAACTGAAGAATATGATATTTGGGTTCAGCTAGATCGGAGTTTTCGCAATAATCAAACAGATTTATCTTCACTATTTATATATACTCCATTAGGTGAGCCAGTTAGACTTAGTGAAGTGGCAAAAGTGGATAGTGGCCCTTCCTATGGTTCAATTAAGCATGTAGATGCAGAAAGAACAATAACCATTAGTGGAGACGCATTCAGAATGCCTGGTCCTGTAATTGTTATGAACGCAAAAAGGATTTTAAAAGATCTAGATTTACCTCAAGGGGTTAGCTTTCAATTTACTGGAGAAGATGAAAATCGAAAAGAATCACAAAGATTTATTGGACAGGCATTATTAATAGCTGTCTTCATAATTATAGTAATTATGGTTGCTCAATTCAACTCTATAGCTTTACCTTTGATTATAATTACTACTGTTCTCATGTCAATTATGGGAGTTTTGGTTGGACTTATAGTGCATGACAGACCATTTGGAATTATAATGACTGGAGTAGGAACTGTTGCATTAGCAGGAATTGTTGTAAATAATGCAATTGTGATGTTAGATTATGTTGTCAAATTGAGAAAAAAAGGATACCAAATAAATGAAGCAATGATAATTGCGTCTGCAGTAAGATTTCGTCCTGTTATTCTGACAGCAGTAACAACTGTGCTCGGCTTAATACCTATTGCAATAGGAATGGATTTTGATTTCTCTCGAGAAAATATTTTTGTCTTTGGAGCAGAAAGTTCTAGATTCTGGAAATCTATGGCATTAGCTATAATGTATGGATTAGGAGTAACCACTATTTTGACGCTTTTTCTACTACCTACCCTCTACTCATTAGTGGAAGGAGGTAAAGAAAAAATAAAATTATTTTTTTTTAAGAAAAAATAATAATTTAAATTAAAAAGTGTTTTCAAAATTTACAAACCATAGTATTTGGCTAATCTTTCAAATCCAGGTTGAGAGTTGTTTATGGTCTCAAAATTTGTGCAAAGAGAGATTCTGAAAAATCCTTTCATACCAAAACCACTTCCAGGAACAACTAAGATATTTTCATCCTGAGCTTTTTTTACAAATTTAATATCATCAACTTCTGGAGATTTAGGAAAGATATAGAAAGCTCCCTGGGGCTTTATTGCTTCAAAGCCTAAATCAGTAATCATTGAGAAAAGTTTATTTCGTAAATTCTCGTATACAGTAATATCAACTTTTGAATCTCCAAGAAAAGGCAAAATTTTTTGCATCATCGCAGGAGCATTTACAAAACCTAGAATCCGATTACTAAAAATTAAACCTTGACGCAAACTATTTATATCAAATATCTCTGGATGAATAGCAATATACCCTATTCTTTCACCAGCTAAACCAAGATCTTTTGAATGAGAATTAACTAATATCGAATTTTTGTAACTTTGAAGAATATTACAATTTTTTACCCCATCAAAAACAAGATGCCTATATATATCATCTGCGATAAGGTAGATCGGATGACCAAATTTTTCTTCCTTTAATAACAATAACTGAGATAACTTATCTATTGATTCTTGTGAATAAACTGCTCCTGTGGGATTATTGGGACTGTTAATAATTACAATTTTGGTCTTCTTATTTAATGAATTTTCTACAGCTTCCAAATCTAATTGAAAATCATGAGTAGTTTTTGCAAAAGTTAGAATCCCATGATGATTATTAACATAACTTTTATATTCAACAAAAAATGGAACCATCGATAAAACCTCATCTCCAGGATCTAACAAAGCCTTAAAAATGACGTTTAAGCCTCCACCAGCTCCAACAGTCATAACTATATCATCACTTTTGAATGAAAGACCAGTTTCATTTCTCATCAATCCTGCAACAAATGATCTAGTTTCAAAGTACCCTGCATTTGGCATGTAGCGATGTATTCCTTTTTCAGTGGATTTAAGTAATTTCAATAGTTCAAGATGAACTTCTTTTGGTGGTTCAAGTATAGGATTACCAATAGAAAAATCGAAAACATTTTCCAATCCCCTTTCAGACTTCAATCTTTCGCCAACTTCGAACATTTCTCTGATCCAGGATGAATTTTCTAACGATGTCCGAATTGAATTTGCTATGGCCATAAAAAATAAAATCAAAAGTTAAAATATTAATTTAAAATTTTGAAAAGATTTGGAGGTCAATGAAAATGAATCATACTTTATTATAGGTAAGAATTTATGAAAAAAGGTTCTTTATTTTTTCTACAAATTTATCATGAATAGGATTACTGTTAGCGTCAGAGCAATCATCGAATTCTTTGAGTAGTTCTTTTTGACGAGAAGTCAATTTTGTGGGAGTTTCTATAATAACTCTAACATGCAAATCTCCTCTACCTCCCCCACGTAAGTGAGCGACTCCTTGATTTTTAAGTCTAAAAATTTTGTGTGTTTGAGTACCAGTTGGAATTTTTAATCTAGCTTTACCTTCCAGAGTAGGTACTTCCAGATCTGTTCCAAGGGAAGCCTGAGAAAAACTTATTGGAACTTCGCAAAAAATATCGGCTCCGTCTCTTTCAAAAAGAGAATGATCTTTGACATTTAACAAGATATAGAGGTCACCGCTAGGACCTCCATTTGGTCCGTGTTCACCCTCACCAGACAGTTTAATTCTTGAGCCAGTAGAAACTCCAGCAGGAATGTTGACTCGAATACGTTTTGTTTTTGAAACTCTAGTTCTTCCATTACAACTCTTGCAAGGGTTTGATATTGTTTTTCCCCTTCCACCACAGCTACCGCAAGTGGATGCAACACTAAAAAATCCTTGTTGCACTCTTTGTTGACCAGTACCACCGCATGAACTGCAAAAATTTATATCTCTTTCTGATTCAGCTCCTAGACCACCGCATGAATCGCAGGACTCCATTCTAGGTACGTCAATTTCCATTGAGGAACCAAAGGCTGCATCGTTGAATGAAACTTCCAAATTATATTGTAAGTCCGATCCTCGTTCACGTTGATTTACGGAACTTCCTGAAGAACTTCCAAAGAATTCGCTAAAAATGTCCCCGAATACATCTCCAAATCCACCGCTAGCAGGACCTCCAAAGCCTCCCATTCCATTACCAAAACCATCAGCGGCATGGCCAAATTGATCATATTTGGATCTTTTTTCTCTGTCTCCAAGAATTTCAAATGCTTCTGAGGCTTCTTTAAATTTTTCTTCTGCTTTTTGATCACCGGGGTTACGATCTGGGTGATGCTTCATAGCGATCTTTCGATACGCTTTCTTTAGCTCATCCGAGGAAGCGTTTCGAGAAACACCTAATACTTCGTAATAATCTCTTTTTGCCATGAAATGCCATTTAGGATTTTCTAGCTCATTTAATTTTACAAAAACTATACTTCATTTTGTTAAGAAAAATGTGCTTATTCTACTTTTTAACTTCTTCAAAGTCAGCATCTACAATATCTTCATTATCTTTATCAGAAGAATTTTCACTATCCTTGTTTGCGGTATTTTCTTGTTGATTAGAAGTGTCTGCTCCCTGTTTTTCAGATTGTTGGCTATATAACAATTCTGCCATTTTATGTGATGCCTGAGTCAATGCTTCGATATCACTTTTAATTGAATCTACGTTATCCGACTCAAGGCTTTTTTTCAATTGTTCGCAACAGGCTTCAATTTTTGTTTTATCTTCTTCAGGTAGCTTATCACCAAGTTCTCCAACAGATTTTTCAGTACTGTAAACTAATGTTTCTGCTTGATTTTTTACTTCTACTCCTTCTCTTTTTGCCTTGTCTTCGTCAGCAAATTGTTCTGCCTCATTTACCATTTTTTCTACTTCATCGTCAGAAAGTCCGCCTGAAGACTCTATTTTGATGGCTTGTTCTTTCCCAGTACCTAAATCTTTTGCACTGACATGTACTATCCCGTTAGCATCGATATCAAATGTTACATCAATTTGTGGTACTCCCCTTGGAGCAGGAGGAATTCCTACAAGTTCAAAACGTCCAAGTGTCTTATTGTCTGATGACATTTCTCTTTCACCTTGCAAGACGTGAATACTCACAGCAGGCTGATTATCAGCTGCAGTTGAAAATGTTTGGCTTTTTCGAGTTGGTATAGTTGTATTTCGCTCGATTAATTTAGTCATTACACTACCTAAAGTTTCTATACCAAGAGAAAGCGGTGTTACATCTAGCAAAAGAACATCTTTAACATCTCCTTTTAAAACCCCACCTTGAATTGCTGCGCCAATTGCAACAACTTCATCAGGATTAACTCCTTTATGTGGTTCTTTACCAAAAAACCCTTTTACAATTTCTTGGACTTTCGGCATACGTGTCATTCCACCAACCAGAATGACCTCATTGATATCATTAGATGTACAGCCAGCATCTTTTAAAGCTTTTCTGCAAGGCTCTAGGCATCCCTTTATTAAATCATCAACAAGAGATTCGAATTTGGCCCGTGTAATTTTAAGATTGAAGTGTTTTGGCCCAGATGCATCAGCTGTTATGAAAGGAAGGTTAACATCAGTTTCTGAACTTGAGGATAATTCATGTTTAGCTTTTTCAGCAGCCTCTCTTAGTCTCTGAAGAGCCATTTTATCTTCACGTAAATCAATACCATTTTCTTTTTTAAATTCATCAGCAAAAAATGATATGAGTCGATTATCAAAATCATCACCTCCTAAAAAAGTATCGCCATTGGTCGCTTTTACATCAAAGACTCCTTCTCCAATTTCTAAAATTGATATGTCAAAAGTTCCTCCGCCTAGATCAAAAACAGCAATTTTTTCGTCCTGTTTTTTATCTAAACCGTAAGCCATAGCTGCGGCAGTTGGCTCATTAATAATTCTAAGTACATCTAAACCCGCAATTTTACCAGCATCTTTTGTTGCTTGCCGTTGCGCATCACTAAAATAAGCTGGTACAGTTATTACTGCTTCTGAAACTTTTTCTCCCAAATACTCTTCAGCTGTCTGTTTCATTTTTTGAAGAACAGAAGCAGAAATTTCTTGTGGGGAATAGTTTTTGTCATTAACTTTTACATAAGCAGAATCTTGATTCCCTTTTACTATTTCATATGAAACCATTTTTTTTGTATGCTTGACTTCTGCAGATTTTATTCCCTGTCCCATTAGACGCTTTATGGAATAGATGGTACGCTGTGGATTGGTGACAGCTTGACGTTTAGCAACCTGCCCAATTAAACGTTCGCCTTCATCATTAAATGCTACCATTGAAGGAGTTGTTCTTGTACCTTCAGCATTTTCAATGACTTTTGGGTCTCCTCCTTCCATTATGCTTACACATGAATTTGTAGTTCCTAAATCTACGCCAATGACTTTTCCCATTATTTTACTCCTTTTTCTTTTTGTGGACTTTTAAAAAACCTATATAAGTTTTCGAAATTTTAGATTGTTTTTTCTTTAAAAAAATTTAGTTTTTTCCTGACACACGGACCATCGCAGGCCTAATTATTCGACCATGAAGAAGGTATCCCCCTAGGCATTCTTCGACAACTTGATTTTCGGGAACTGAATCTGATTCTACAACTCCAACAGCTTGATGGATGTTTGGGTCAAAAACTTCTCCAACTGTATTTACCCTAGAAACTCCAAATTTTTCGAAAACTTCCTGCGTCATTTTGTTGACCATTTCAAGTCCCTCTATCATACTATTGACGTCCGTATTTTCATTTTTTGCATGATTAATAGCTCGTTCTAAATTGTCTAATGATGGTAAAAGTTCTTTAATTAAGTCTAGATTAAAAAATTTGAAACGGTCTGAGCTCTCGCGAATCATACGTTTTTTATAATTTTCAAATTCCGCATTTACCCTTAAATACTTATCTTCCATTTTCTGAGCACGATCTCTTTCTTTGGCAAGTAATTCTCCTTCATTCTGGCCTTTTAAATCTTCTATCTCAGAAGAAGATTCTCCTTCCTCTGATTGGACAACTTCTTCAAAATTTTCAGCATTGTTTATTTTTTTTGACTTTTTCTTTTTAACTTTTTTTTCAGCTAAATCTTTACTTTTTTTTGTACCCATAAATTCTCTTTTAAATAATCAATCATAAGACCGATCTGAAATAGTCTTAGACAAAATTTCAGCCGTGTATCCCACCATAGAAATTATTCTTTTATAGTCCATACTGGTAGGACCAACAACTCCTATTGAACCAAGGACATTTTGTTTGTTTCTGTAACTGGCAGTAATCAGAGAACAACCTTTTAACTTTTTAAAATCATTTTCGTCACCTATAAAAATTCGAACGCCTTTCTGTTTCATAGAATCATCAAGAATTTTCATAATTTGATTTTTTTGATCAAAAGCATCAATCAGAGATTTGACGGAGTGTCTTTCGTGAAAATTTGCATCTAGTAACAAATTCATTTGACCATCGATCAATATTTCTCCGGGCTGATCAAATTCAAAAACTTTTTTTCCTAACCTAATAGCATGTGGTAAAAAATCATTATAACGGTCAAGGTTTTCAACCATGCATTGATGTATTTCATTTCTAATTGCCTGCATAGATTGATTTTTGAATTTTTCATTCATAAAAGTAGCTACTGAATTAAGTAACTCTTGAGAAGGGCTTTCCTTAATAAAAATAACTTTATCACGAACAACCCCAGCCTTTGTTACTAAAATAACAAGTACCCTGTCATCACTTATTCTAATTAATTCTATTCTTTGAAGTTTGCTTACGGAAGCTTTAGGTTTTGTGACCACGCTAGCGAATTTTGTTAATTCGGCCAACTTTCGAACTGCTTCAGCTAGTATTTCTTCAACTTGTATTCCTTGTTCTGAGGGAACATCAGAAATTTTTTGCTTTATTTGTTCGGGCACTTTAGATCTTGAAGGAAGGGAGTTAACGTAAAATCTATATGCCTTGTCAGTCGGGACTCTACCAGCAGAAGTATGATTTTGAACAAGATATCCTAACTCAGCTAAGTCTGACATAATATTTCTTATTGTAGCAGGGGATAAAGTGATGCCAATTGATTTTGAGAGTGTACGAGAACCGATCGGTTCTGATGACTGAATGTAACTTTCTATTATACTGTGAAGAACGAGCTGTGAACGCTCATTTAAAACAACATTAAATCGGACTCCTTTTTTTCCGACACTTATAACATTTTTAATCAAACGAAATACTCCATTATCATTAGCATTTGTCTTAGCACTCATTAGTGTACAGTGCTAATAATTTAACTATTTTTCTTTGAATAAGTCAAGTATAAAGATGATTCGTATGTAAATTTTAAAATTTAAATTATATAACAAAAGATTATGAATTTTATTTGACAATTTATTATTAAAAAAAAAGGTTACTTTTCCTTGATTTCATGAAAAGTTCTATTATTGTATGATATTTTTCTTCAAGTTCCTCAAATTCTTTAAATGAAATAATTTTTATTAGTTTTAATTTTGAGCCTGAATTATGAAATGTCGAAATTTGACTTAAAATCCAATCTCCATTATTTGAATTTATAAAAAATACTTTTTTTGAATCACTCTCAGTTTGGCCTTCATAAGTAAAACGAACTACTATTCTATTTTTTTCTTCTCCTGACCAATAGTGGATTTTACCCAAATCAGAGTGATGTATTTCACCCTCAACTGCGCTAGGCCAATTCTCTTCAATTAAATCCTGAAGCATAGCTATGAATTCTCAAATTATTTTATTTTGAAAAAAGTAAAGTTTTTGTAACCATTGACGTCTCTCTATCTGAAAAACGATACACAGATCTATCCATCCAGTAGTGCAGGAATCCAGTTGAAATGCCAAGTGCTCCAAAAAATAATACCCAATCAGATTCCTTCAACCAGTTCATTAAACTAGGAAAAATTTTTTCAGAATAACTCCCATCAATAGAAATAGCTTCAATTTCAAAAAAAGGAGTCATCAAAATAGAGAAAATGAAAAAAAGTATTGGTAAAAGAAATTTTTTTGAAAATAAAAAATACGGATTTTTAAAGTTTAAAAAATATTTCATATTTTTTATCTTTAAATCATTTTCTATTATAATACAAGCAAGTCCCAAAGAAACCATCCAATGTTGCATAGTCCATAACATTATAAACTGTAATGGTTCAAGCATGAAACCACCTATTACCATAGTGCCTATGCCTAATATATATAAAACTTTTGGCAAACCAGATTTATAGACAAATGCTTTGTAAATCATAAAAATTGTAAATAAAATTACTAGAATTGTTCCGATAATCTTCAAAAATAAAAAATTTTCAAAAGATGAGAGAGATGAAGGTGTAGGAATAAAATTCCTATTTTGTAAAAAGGATGCCCCATGTAAAATTTCTGCAATTATAACCATAATACCTCCGACACCCCAACAAAAAAATCTATCTTCATTTTTCGAAAAAATTGAAGATTTGTTATTGTAAACATTTTGATAAAGCCTTAGAACCCCATAATGTTGAGCGGCGAAATGATGAGTCCCCCAAATAAAATCAATCAATAAAAGACATATTATTCTTTCTAAAGTTGAGAAAGGGAAAGAATGTTCTGGGATCAAAAATAGAAAAATAAAAACCCCAGTTCCAATAAAGCAAGGTAATACAATAAATCTAAGTGGTTTTTTTTGGCGAAGTGGTCTAAAAGATTTTGTTCCCCAAGCTAAATATAAAGGACTAAATCGATGTGCAATCCAAAAAATAAAAATTCCTATTGCATAAATAACCTCACTAAAAAATTTTTGTTCTAAAAATAAAAGAATCAAAGTGAGCCATAGGCTCGAATGAAACCAAAAAAGATCCCAAAAAACTGATTTTATCCAAAATTTACCTTTCAAAAAAAATAAATTTTCTGGAAAATACATATTTTTGTTTTTATAAAGTGAAGTAAACATTATGGCTTAAGTCAAAATAAATGGACAATTCAAGATCATGTTGAAATTGTCTCATATTTTATTTAAGGTCTCAAGAGAAGTGTTATAAGAAGAAAATTAATTTGGAGAATATTAAAAATTAAAAAAAGTTCAATAATTTAAAAAAGTTTATAAAATATTTTTTAAAAAAATTCTATTTTAAAAAACCAAATTAATAATTAAATTTATATTTTTTTAAATTATTATTTAAAATTTTTTTTATAAACAACGTTAATTTTTCTTAAAAATTAATATGAAACAGTATTTTGCGTATGGCTCTAATATGAGCGCAAGAAGAATTCGTTACAGATTGGGATGGTCTCCTTCAAGATTTTCTGCAAGGTTGTCGGATTATGTGTTATCCTTTAATAAGAAATCGCTTGATGGAGGGAAAGCTAATATTAAAAGCTCTTTGGGAGATTATGTAGAAGGTATTCTTTATTCTCTAAATGATATAGACCTAGAAAGGCTTGATGAATACGAAGGAGTTCATGAGAACCATTACAAAAGAAAAAATATTCTAGTGAATGATTTGAATGGTCACATTATTTCAGCTATTGCTTATGTTGCAATCAAAACAGGGCCCGAGTCTCGTCCAACTAGGGAGTACCTGAATTTTCTTCTTGAAGGAGAACACCTTTTGAGTTCGGAATATGTATCAAAACTAGAAGATATAGCAACAGAAAATTAATACTAAAAATCTAAATTATTTTTTCAATAACTAATTTTTGTAAATTACTTCCACAAACATTCAAATTTAGAGTCATCGAGACTTGGGCAGTATTTTGTATCGCGACGAAAGCTACAATAATAATCCTTTCCCAAATCTAATCCTGATTGAATTGGGACTCTGTATGATCTCCCATCAGCAAAATTAGCCCAAAATCCCCAACTCGTTGCTCGAATTTTTTTTAATCTAATTTTTCTTGAAGGAGAAATATACTGATAATGCGGCTGTGAATAGACTATTGAACATAGTTCTATAACTCTTTGTTGTTGTTCTGAAATATATTTAAAATTTGAGTAAGATTCTTTTATCATGCAACCATAAAGAAAAAATTGTAGAATGAAAACAAAGATGAAAACCATAGTAATAAAAATATCTTGGGGAATTAAACTGATTTGAAATGTTTTCATTTGATTTTGGTGCGAGAGGGGGGACTCGAACCCCCACACCTTTCGGCACCAGATCCTAAATCTGGCGTGTCTACCAATTCCACCACTCTCGCTTTGGAAAAAAGAATAAAATCCAACTCTCTAGATTTTTCAATTTTTTTAAGATTTTTTTATAATTTTGAAATAATATTTAATGTTACTTTCTTTTTTTCCGGAATTAATCCATGTTAAACAATAATATGCCCTCTTTTGGGGATTAAATATATTTTTTAGATTATCGATTGAATCTAAATTAACTACAAAAATTTTTTCTCCTTCATCATGATAATGAAGATTAAATGATAAATTTAAATTTGAATTAAAACCATATTGTAATTCGTCGTTTTTTTTCAAATCGACACATTTTTCATGGTATCTTTTTGGTAATAAAACAATAGAAACTTTTTCTTCTTTTTTTGTAGACAAATTGTGAGGCATTCTACTCTCGTTTTTTTTCTCTACCCAAAGAGTAAAAAAATATAGGAATATTCCTGCAATTCCTAAAGAAATAGCATATCTTTTGAAAATATTCATTCCAATTTTTTAATTAAATTTAAATAAAAAAATTAATATACTTTTTTTAATTACAATTTTTTTTTTCTAAATAGTTATCTATAAATAAATCAAGCCGACTTTCTAAGTTATTTTCGACAACTAAATTTGCAAATTTTTTTGTAGGTTGTATATGTTTAAAAAAAACGGGTCTAACAAATTTCAAATACTGGTTAATACTGTATTGAGCAGTTACAGAATGTTCTTTAATATCTCTCAAACATCTTCTACTAACGGCTACATCTAAAGGAGATTCAAGGTAAAAGGAAAATGAAATTTTTTTTCTAATATCTGGATATAAGAGAACATGCAGGCCCTCAATAATTATATATTTTTTTGGATGCAATTTATAATTGTTTGTTTCACGTTTACCTAAATCATAGTTAAAATTTAGTTTTTGTATCGAATCGCCAGAAACTAAAGCGTCTAAATGATGTCTATAAAGATTAAAATCAAAAGCACTCGGAGTATCAAAATCATATTTATGAACCGCGATTTGATCTGGCTTATCCTTATAATAACAATCTAATGGCAACACTACTGTACTTGTCAAACGATTAACTAGTAATTTAGTGAAAAATGTTTTACCGCATCCAGAACCACCAGCAATAGCAATAATCTTCATTTTTGTTCTGCCCCAACAAAAATACTATTATCTTTTAAAGTGTCTAGATTTTTGGTTTCTGAGCTTTCCAACTCATTAGCTATATCCATTACCGTTAAATATCTTTCCAGTCTTTTTGACTTTTTTTTATTTAATGCTTCTTTTTTTTTGCGCAACTTTTCTTGTTCCAAGAAATCCCATACATACACAACCTTACCTTTCCTAACAATAGTTATTTCTCGAACTTCTTTTTCAGAAAAACCTGATTTGAGCGCAGCATTAATTAATTTTTCCATCTCTTTCAAAAATTTTTCATTTTTTTTATCAGCCTTGATTTGGGTCTCATCTTTTTGGTTATAATTTTCAGCTTTTAAAGTTTGTGTTAAGAAACTTTGCTCCATAAAAATGGTTAAATTGAAAATTAGAAAAGCAAGTATCAAAAATCTCTTCATTGAAAAATTTTTGTGTATGAATTGTGCATTATTTTTTTAAGCTAAAACTAACCTTTGTCACTAATAATGAATTTCAATGCAATCCTTGAGCAAAATTACACTCTCTCAATACAATTTTAATTTTAATAAATTAAATGTCTATTTTTTTACTTTTATATTCATTTTTATATTTTATACATTTAATAAAATGTTAAAAAAATTATCCAAAAAAATTAATTTTTTTATATGTATTTGCGCAAACATTTTTTTTGTTTCTTGTGCTGGTGATGTTAAGATTAAAAAATCAGCCTTATTTTATTTTCAAGAGGGCAACATGTCATTAAAACAAAGGGACTATCAAATGGCAATTTGGAATTATCAAAAGGCTATAAATCTAGACAGTGATTCACCAAATTTCCATTATAATTTAGGTTTAGTTTATTTTGAGATAGGTAATTATAGTGAATCAATAGCATCATTTAAACAGGTTGAAAACTTAGTCCCGAATCAGACTGATACATATTATAACCTAGCTTTGGCATACTACAAAATGTCAGATAGTCGTAAAGCAGATATTTACTATAACCGTTATCAGGACATGCTTAGTTTACGCAAAGCGCAAGAACGCCTTGAAAAGGTAAAAAAAGAACAAGAGCAAGCATCTAAAATTTCGGAATCTAATTCTAAACCTAAAGTTGTAAAAAAAAGCTCGTCCATTCCAAAAAATAGTTCAAATCTAAAAAAAAGAAAATTAAAGATTCCTAATTGGGAAAAATAGGTTTTTTCTAAACTATTTTTTTAAATATTTTTCTAACTGATGTTATTAATTGAATTCTTGAGACTTTAATTTTGTAAATATACGATTGTCTATAATTTTCAAAAAAACCTTTTGCTTTTTTACAATTTTTAAAAATGACCATTATAAAAAAATCATATATAAATAGATTTTCTCTTAAGTATGGTCTTAATCCACATCAAAAGTCTGCTTCAATTTTTTCATTAGAAAATGATAATTTACCTTTTTCAGTACTCAACGGAAGACCTAGCTATACAAATATTCTAGATGCAATTAACGCTTGGTGTTTAGTAAAAGAACTTGATGAATCTATAAATTTGCCCGCAGCGACATCCTTCAAACACGTCAGTCCAGCTGGAGCTGCAGTTGGTTTAGAACTAGATGAAACGCTTCTTAAAGTATATGATTGTCAAAATATAGAAATTTCACCAATGGCTTCAGCATATATTAGAGCAAGAGGGACGGACCCACTAGCTTCTTATGGAGACTTTATAGGACTGAGCCGAGGAGTTGATTTATGTACAGCAAAAATAATTAAAAAAAATGTTTCAGACGGAATTATAGCCCCAGATTTTGAAGATGAATCTCTTAAGATTTTGAAAGAAAAGAAAGGCGGGGAGTATGTAATTTTAAAAGTTAATCCCGAATACAGATTTCCAGAAATTGAATTCAGAGAATTAAATGGTGTAGTATTATCTCAGCAGCGTAATGACGTAGAAATTTCAAAAGAATTAATTTTAAAAAAAATTGTTACTAAAAATTTTAATTTTCCATCAGATTCCTGCCGTGATTTAGTACTGGCAACAATTTCTTTAAAATATACCCAATCTAATTCGATTGTTTTTGCTCTTAATGGTCAAACTATTGGAATTGGTGCTGGTCAGCAAAGTCGTTTAGATTCAGTAAAAATTGCCGGTAACAAAGCTAAATCTTGGTTTCTTAAGCAACACCCAAAAATTTTAAATCTTCCTTTTAGGGAAAATGTAGGAAATGTTGGAAGAATAAATGCTATAAAACTTTTTATCGAGGAAGATCTCGCAGAAATTGAAATAAAAAATTTTCAAAAAATGTTTAACAATGAATTGCCAAAATTTTCTCCAGAAGAAAAAAAAGAATGGATAGCAAAACTTACAAATGTTAGTCTGTCTTCTGATGCTTTTTTCCCGTTTAGAGATAGTATAGATTATTTTTCAAAAATTGGTGTCAAATATGTAGTTCAACCAGGAGGTAGCAAACGTGATGATGAGGTAATTTCAGCTTCAAACGAATATGGAATTGCAATGGCATTCTCAGGAATTAGGCTTTTCCACCATTAAAAACTATTGATAAAATACAAATTTTTTCCAAAAAGATTTTCAAGATAAATATATTTTTTTGATTAGATGACACAAAAACCCAGTCCAGAAAACACAAAGGATTTCATTAGAAACATAATCAGAGAAGACCTCTCCTCATCTAAGCATAAGGAAATAGTTACTCGGTTCCCACCTGAACCTAACGGTCATTTGCATATTGGTCATGCTAAATCAATAAATTTGAATTTTGGTGTCGCAGCAGAATTTAAGGGTAAATGTTTTATGCGTTTAGATGATACGAATCCAACCAAAGAGGAAGAACAGTATGTAGAAGGAATCCTGAATGATGTCCGCTGGCTAGGATATGAATGGGAGGATAGACTAACTTTTGCTTCAGATTATTTTGAAAAACTTTATGGGTTTGCTTTGGAATTAATTCAAAAAGGGAAAGCATATGTTGAAAGCTTGAATGCAGATGAAATTAGAAAATATCGAGGGACTCTTACTGAAAAAGGAGTAAATAGCCCATATAGAGAAAGAAGTATTGAAGAAAATTTGAGTCTTTTTAGAAAAATGAGAAGTGGAGAATTTGCAGATGGGACTCATGTTTTAAGAGCCAAAATAGATATGTCTTCTTCGAATATGAATTTACGTGATCCTGTTCTGTATCGTATAAGAAAGGTATCTCATCTTAGGACTAAAAAAAATTGGTGTATTTATCCTTTATACGATTTTACCCATGGATTATCTGATGCTATGGAAGGGGTTACTCACTCTTTATGTACCCTTGAATTTGAGGATCACCGTCCTTTATATGATTGGATTTTAAGAGAAGTTAGTTCTCCATGCCTGCCTAGACAAATAGAGTTTTCTCGACTAAATCTTCAATATACTGTACTAAGTAAAAGGAAATTGATTCAACTTGTTGATGATGGTCATGTTAACGGTTGGGATGATCCTCGTATGCTTACACTTTCTGGTTTGAGGAGAAGAGGTTATCCTCCCGCAGCTATAAGATTATTTTGTGAAAGAATTGGTATTTCTAAAAGTGAAAACAATATAGATATTACTGTTTTAGAAGATTGTGCACGAGAGGAATTAGATAAAACTGCTCCAAGAGCGATGGCAGTTTTAAAACCTCTAAAAGTTGTAATTACCAATTTCTCCGAATTACAAACAGAAAAATTTAAACCACCTTGTCATCCTAAAATAAAGGAAATGGGAACAAGAACTATTAATTTTACTAGGGAAATTTATATTGATGCCGATGATTTTATGGAAAATCCTCCAAAAAAATATTTTCGACTTTCTCCCGGAAAAGAAGTTCGACTTCGCTACGCTTATGTAATTCGTTGCAATGATGTTATTTATAAAGATGGTAAAATCTCTGAACTTCACTGCACATACGATAAGGATACTCGTTCTGGTGCAAAAGCTGAAGGACGTAAGGTTAAAGGAATTATTCATTGGATTTCAGCTAAAGAATTTGTGTCAGCACAAGTACATTTATATGACAGACTTTTCTCAAATCCTTTTCCAGGAAAAAATGATTCAAAGGAAAACTTTATCAAAGATTTAAATCCTGCTTCAATTGAAAAAATTAAAGATTGTAAGGTTGAGCCAGGAATTAAAGGAGCTAATCCGGGGGATGTTTTTCAATTTGAGAGGCTCGGATATTTTTGTCTGGATTTAAAATTGTCAAAACCTAATGCATTAGTATTTAATAGAACTGTGACTTTAAGGGATACCTGGGCAAAAGTTGAAAAAGATCAAAATCAAAAAAATTATTGATTTGAAGAGATGTTAAAAAATTTTTTGCATCGAATTTTCAAGAAAAAATATTTCATATTCTTTTTATACTTCCTTTCAATAATGGGTGTAGACTCTATTTTAATTGCATTTGATGATTCTTTTCATATAAATCATATATATTTGAATCAGGAAAATTTTTTAGATATAAAATCATACCAATTTACAAAATTAGAGGATGAAATCTGGAATGAAAAGAGAAATGGATGGAGATTGAGCGGAGGCAGTTTAGGATTGGATCTACTTTATACCAATCTTGAAGCTCGTATAGAGACTCCACTTTCTGAGGATATTTCAGTTATTTTTTCTACAAAACAGGAGGAATTTTATGAAATTAAGCCATTCCGATATCTTGTTGAAATTGAATGGGAAGCATATGATTGGATTACATTTTCTATTCTGGGAATGCCCGAATATGACAAAAGGGTAGCAGATCAAGGTACGAGTATCTCAATTGGGGAATCACCTTGGAATTTTTTGCGTTTTAGAAAATTACTACAAGATCTCCACTATAATGAAAAAAATTTTTACGATGATTCCTACTATAAATTGCACCCTGTTGAAAATTTAGTTGAAGGAGCTTTTCGTTGGAAAAAATTACGTACCAGATTTAGTCTATTTGACGATAAAAAATTTACTAAAATTTTTGTCAAAGAAGGGTTTATTTTTTCTTATAAAGGACATGATTATACTGCAATGGTAGATTACCATTTCGAGCAAGATCATATAACAGGGCTTAGCTGGCGGAAATTTGATATTTTTAAATTAAGGGAATCAAATAAAACAAATACAATTTCACCAGAGAATAACAGGAAACAGAGACTTCATTATAGTTTCATTGATTTTTATTTGTTATATCCATTAAATACTAACTTTCATGGAACCATAGGTCTAAGAGAAGATAAGTTTGCAAATTATTTCCGACAATTAGAAATAAAGAGAGAAAATTATGACTTTTTTTTGTGGACCTTTCAGGTGTATACAATTTTAAGACAACAAACTCAAATAGATAGATTTTGGGAATATGCCCTTTACATAGGAGACACAGAGAAAGTAACAGATTTTTTAACTAATGAAAATGAAGACAATAGAAGACGTAAAAATGAATCTAAAATGCGCGTTAGTTGGGAAATAAAAAATCTTAAAAATGATTCTTCTCTAATGCTAACTTCTACTTGGAATTTGGATAATTTTTTCAATGATTTTTGGGATGGTGGTAATATTAAATATCAAAAAACTTTTTGAAAAACAGAAAATATAAAATATTTTTTCAAAATGACATTTTCGTAATTAATTTACAATTGGAAAAATGTAGAATAAAATATTGTTTCAAAAAATTATTGGATACTAAAACTATATATTTTAGATAATGAAATGGTTCGTGCCCAGAAGAAAGTTCGTTTAGGAAGAAGATCTGTAAAAAATTTATATACCCCCGAAAAAAATCCTGTTGTAAAGGCAGGTATGTCTGGGGGAGCATATAAACCCCTAAAAGAAAATGACTTAGAAAAGATTCATAAAGCAGCTTTGGAAATTTTATCAAGTATAGGGATAGCAGATGCTACCCCAGAGGTTTTGGAAATTTCATTAAAAAGTGGATGTTTTATAAATGATAGAGGAAGACTATGTTTCCCAAAATCTTTAATTGAAGATGTATTGAGTAAGGCGGCTAATGATTATGTAGTATATAGTAGGAATCCTTGCCATGCAGATTTGCACGTTGGGAATTACAGGGTACATTATGCTACAAGTGGAGAGGCTGTAACTATATTAGAATTTGATTCTAAATCCTATCGTCCATCCACATTGATAGATTTGTACGATGCCTGTCGCTTAGTTGATAAATTGGACTATATACATCAGTTTGGTCAAACAGTAATTCCCACAGAAATTTCTGATTTAGATGAACATGATTATAATGTAGCATATGCTTTAGTTTCTGCCACTGAAAAGCCCTTTGAAATGACATTTAATCGAGCTAAAAACATTAAAGGAGCTTTGGAGTTGTTCGACATAGTTTTAGGTGGAGAAGGACGATTTTCAAAAAAACCTTTTTGTACATTTGGTGGTTGTCCAGTTGTTTCTCCTTTAAGATTTGCTAAGGAAAATTTGGATGTTTTAGTTGAAACTAGTAGACTTGGTTTAATCAACGATATAGCTATTGCACCGCAGGCAGGTGCAACAGCTCCTGTGACATTAGCCGGGACACTTGCCCAAGTAACCGCAGAAGGACTTGCTTGCTTAGCAGTAGTTAATTTCGTACGTTCAGGATGTCCAATGAGTTTTGCAATTTGGCCATTCATTAGTGATTTAAGAACAGGATCTTTCTCAGGAGGAAGTGGAGAGGAGGCTCTTGTAGTTGCTGCCGCCGTACAAATAGGAAAATTTTATGACTTACCAACAACTGTACCTTCTTGCATGACTGACTCCAAAATTCCGGATGCACAAGCAGGTTATGAAAAAGGAATCAGTGCAATACTTGCTGGATTAGCAGGAGGTAACAGAATTTTAGAATCAGCGGGAATGCTTGGTAGCCTGATGGGTTGTTCATTTGAAGCACTGGTTATAGATAATGAGATGCTAGGTTCAATACAAAGAGTAATTCGTGGAATTGAAGTTACAGAAGAAACACTTAGTGTTAAGGAAATTAAAGAAGTTGCTTTGGGAGAAGGCCACTATTTGGGGCATAAGCAAACACTTGAACATATGCAAAGTGAGTTTTTATATCCAAAATTAGCAGACCGAACTCCTCCAGGAGAGTGGGAAGAAAATGGTTCAAAAGATATATTTGATCGAGCTCATGAAACTGTCTGCAAAATTTTGTCAAGTTACTATCCTAATCATATTTCATCTAAAATAGATAAGGAAATCCGGGATAAATTCCCTATTTTACTTTCTCTTAATTCAATGAAACCTAATGATAGATGGGTTTGCTAATCTTATAAGGAAAAAATAAATGAAAATAGAAAACATTGAAGAAATAAATAATTTTGATAACAATAATTTTGTCCATCCATGGGAGCACATGAAAGACGTAGGACAAAACAAACGTATGTTTGCTGAAAAAGCTCAAGGGATATATTTGTTTGATGAAAATGGACAAAAGCTAATTGATGGTCCAGGAGGAATGTGGTGTGTTCAGATTGGGTATGGTCGCACTGAAATGGCAGATGCTATTTCAGATCAAATTCTTAAAGTCCCTTATTATTCTCCTTGGAATATGAGTTCTTCACCAAGTGCAATTTTAGCAAATAAAATTGCTGATCGAACACCGGGAGATTTAAACCACGTATTTTTTACAACATGTGGTTCTACTGCTGTTGATAGTGCAATTCGTTTTGTACATTTTTATAATAATGTTTTGGGTAGAACCAAAAAGAAAAAAATTATTTCTAGAGAAAAATCATACCATGGTAGTACTTATCTTAGTGCAACAATGTGCGGAAAAGAGCGTGATAAGGATTGGATGGATACTGCAAAAGATCTAGTTCATTTTCTGCCTGATGTAAATCCAAGTAGGCGTTCTGCCGATGTTAGTATTGAAGAATTTCTTAAAGAAAAAGTAAATGATTTAGAAAATGCGATTATTTCTCTAGGAGCAGAAAGTGTTGGTGGATTTATTGCTGAACCTGTATTAGCTTCTGGAGGAGTAATAGTACCACCTAAAGGATATCATCAGAAATGTTTAGAGGTTTGTAGAAAGTATGATGTTTTATATATTTCCGATGAAGTTGTAACAGCTTTCGGTCGATTAGGACATTGGTTTGCGTCAAAGGAAGTTTTTGAAATTGAGCCAGATATTATAACTTGTGCAAAAGGACTTACATCAGGTTATGTTCCTATGGGAGCGTGTATTATTTCTGAAAAAATATTTCAAAAGATTTCTGGTGATGATTCACAAAATGCTACTTTTTCAAATGGATTTACTTATTCTGGACATCCAGTGAGTTCTGCAGCTGCATTAAAAAATTTTGATATAATTGAAAATGAAGGCTTACTTGAGCATGTAAGAGAAATATCTCCATATTTTCAGGAAAGAATTAAAGATTTGAGAAAGCTGCCTCTTGTAGGAGATACTAGAGGAATAGGCTTAGTAGGTTGTGTTGAATGTCAAATTGTTGATCCAGAAAGTTCAGATGCACTTAAAATAGACATTGAAATGGGATCTCTTATAGACAAAAACTGCCAATCGATGGGACTGATTGTAAGGCCACTATGGAACATGTGCGTTTTCTCTCCTCCCTTAGTTATAAATAAGAACCAAATTGATGATATGTTCAATATTCTGGAAAAAGGTATTATAAAAACTACTGAAGATTTAAGTAAAAAAGGAATTTTTAAGGGATAAAAAATGGTCCAACGTGATCCTATTTATGACATTCTTTTTGAACCTTTAAAAATTGGTCCTCTAACGGCAAAGAACAGATTTTATCAAGTTCCCCACTGTAACGGAATGGGCTATCTAAGGCCAAATACTTTAGCAAAAATGCGCGAAATAAAAGCAGAAGGCGGTTGGGCTGTTGTATGTACTGAAGAAGTTGAAATCCATGCTAACTCAGACAACGGTTCTGCAGCAGAGGGAAGGCTTTGGGATGATGGAGATATTCCTGCTCTAGCAAAAATGACGGAAGCAGTCCACAAGCACGATGCTTTAGCTGGCATTGAGTTAGTACATGGAGGTTATTCTAACGCTAACAATTATAGTCGAATACCGCCAATAGCTCCCAGTAATATTTCTGTTAACTCCTATGATCCAGTCCAAGCTAGAGCTATGACAAAAAAAGATATCAGAGAATTTAGAAAATGGCATCAAAAAGCTGTTTCTAGATCTATGGAGGCTGGATTTGACATTATTTATGTTTATGCTGGGCATAACCTTACTTTATTGATGCATTTTATTTCCCGTAGATTCAATCATAGAACAGATGAATATGGTGGCAGTTTAGAGAATAGAGTTAGACTTTTCAGAGAGGTTTTGGAAGAAACAAAGGAAGTGGTAGGAGATAAATGTGCTGTTGCTGTCCGCTTTGCGGTAGATGAATTGCTCGGGAATAAAGGTATTACATGCAAAAAAGAAGGGCGAGAAGTTATTGAAATGTTAGCAGAAATACCTGATCTTTGGGATGTAAATATTAGCGAATGGGATAATGATTCTGCAACATCAAGGTTTGAAAAAGAGGGTTACCAAGAATCTTATATAAGTTTTGTTAAGTCAGTGACAACGAAACCTGTTGTAGGTGTGGGAAGGTATACCTCTCCTGATACTATGGTCTCTTTGATAAAAAATGAAATTGTGGACATGATTGGGGCTGCAAGACCTTCAATTTCAGATCCATTTCTTCCAAAGAAAATTGAGGAAGGTAGAATTGATGAAATTCGTGAGTGCATAGGATGTAATATTTGTGTAGCGGGTGACTGGTTATCGGTACCAATGAGATGTACACAAAATCCTACTATGGGTGAAGAATGGAGAAGAGGATGGCATCCAGAAAAAATTGAATCTCACAAAAGTAATGATGGAGTTCTTGTTGTAGGAGGAGGTCCGGCAGGATTAGAGTGTGCATTAATGCTTGGTAAAAGGGGGTATACGGTTTTTCTTGCTGAAAAACTGAAAGAACTTGGAGGTAGAGTCACCTTAGAAAGTAAGTTGCCTGGTCTGGCAGAGTGGATTAGAGTTAGAGATTATAGAACAAGAATGTTAGAAAAGTTAGAAAATGTAAAAATTTTTCTTGGAAGTAATCTCAGTGCTCAGGATATAATTGAATTTAGTGAAGAAGATAAATTTGGATTTAAACATGTTTTTATCGCTACTGGTTCAAGATGGCGTAAAGATGGTATTGCAAGAGAAAACAGAGAACCTATTCCAGGACTGGAAAAGCTTTTGATTCTTACACCAGATGATTTATTTAGAAATGTTTCTGTTAAAGGCAAGGTGGTAGTATTTGATGATGAACATTATTATATGGGGGGTCTTTTGGCTGAGAAATTAAGAAATGAAGGTCATGATGTCTCTCTAGTAACTCCTGCACCTGACATTTCTCATTGGACTCACAATACTATGGAACAGGGGCGCATACAAAAAAAACTTCTTCAAATTGGTGTAAAATTATTTCCACAAAATAATTTATATTCTGCTAAAGATGGTTATGTAGAGTTGGCATGCGTTTTTACAGATAATATAACCCAATATGAATGTGATACACTTGTGCTGGTAACAGAAAGGATACCGAATGATCTGATTTACCAGAATCTTCAAAATGAAAAAAAAGAATTTTCTAAGTCAAGAATCAAAACTATTCAACTCTTAGGGGATTGTTTGGCGCCAGGTATTATTGCCTCAGCAGTCCACTCTGGTCATCTAGCTGCTCGAGAATTTCAAATGGGCACAATTGAAGAAGTCCCTTTTCGCAGAGAGAGGGTAATTATTTAAAAAAAGTATTTTTTTGATTTGTTTTGAGATTATAATTATTTTTTATAATGATTTTTAATTAAATAATATTATTGCAATATTGCTCATTTAAAGTTTGTTGACAAGTTTGAAAAATGAAACTAGAATGGCCACGTTAGTCGTCGGAGAGGCCGAAGACATTTAGTAAGATAAAAAATATGTTTTTGAGGAGAAAAATATGGAAAAGCTCTTTAAAGGAATTACACTAACCATTACTAGTTTAATATTTTCTACTGCGATATTACTAGCTGCAAACGATAAGCTTGTCATTTTTGATTGGGCAGGATATGAAGATCCAGGTTTTTTTGATGACTACATGAAAAAATATGGTAAAGCACCTGATTATTCTTTTTTTGCGGATGAAGAAGAAGCGTTCCAAAAAATTAGGACAGGGTTTCGTGCAGATTTGGCTCATCCTTGTTCTCAATCTGCTGTAAAATGGAGAGAAGCAGGTATTATTGAACCAATTGATACTTCCCGTTTAAAAAACTGGCCTAAAGTTATGGACAATTTCAAGAACATTGAAGGTTTTTTCCATGGTGGAAATCAGTGGCTTGTTCCTATAGACTGGGGAGCAACTGCAATTACCTACCGAACTGACGAGGTTAGTGAATCAGAAGCTTCTACACTGCAAAGTTTTATTAATCCTAAATTTAAAGGAAGAATTTCCTTACCAGATAACACTGATGATGCATATGCATTAGCATTTCTTGCTAACGGAATTAGGAATTGGCAAAAAGCTTCTATGAAAGATCTTGAAAATGCCTCCAACTTTCTGCGAAAAGTGCATAAAAATGTTAGAACTTATTGGCAAGACCCCGCTGATTTGAAACAACTAATGGCAAGTGGAGAAATCCTTATTTCATGGGCATGGAATGAGACTGCAGTGGGTTTAATTGCTGAAAACAAGCCAGTAAAAATGAAATTAGATACCAAAGAAGGAGCCTCAACCTGGGTATGTGGTTATGTAAAAATGGCAAATGCTCCAGGGAGTGAACAAAAAGCATATGATTTTATAGATGCTTTTTTATCAGATTCTGCAGCCAAATATTTAATAACAGAGTGGGGATATGGACATACAAACGAATTAGTCATGAATCAGATTGGGAAAGAAAATGGTTTTGCCAGTTTAGAAACTTATACAAAAAATACCCTGATGCAAAGTCCTCTATCACACAAAATTCGCGAAAAAATGATTAAAGATTTCGAAAAGATCAAAGCTGGTTATTAATTACAAGCAAAAATTATATAATTGCATCGCCCAATCTTACTCGGGCGATGCTCTAAAACTACTAGCTATAGCTCTTCTTTTTCTAGTATTACAAATGATTCTGATCCCCATCCAATCCTAGCAGATTCTCCATTTTTAAGGACTCTTCTACCGGATGTATTTCGCATCGAAATTGTCAAATAAGACTTAAGCCCAGATACTTCAACAGTATAGTAAGTCATATCTCCAAAATAGGCACTATCTTTTATTATGCCGCTAATTTCAAATTCTGTTCGATCACGATCATCAAAAAGTAAAGACATCATTTCTGGCCGTATACCTATAATAACTGGTCCTGGCTTAATTGGAATTGTAATTTGATCTTTCTTAACCTTCATTTTCCCGAGTATACCAGCGTTAACAAATGATTCTAATTTTTCATCAAAAAACAAATGACCTTCCAAAAAGTTCATTACTCCAATGAAAGAAGCTACCTTCTTAGATAAAGGTCTGCTATACAATTCTTGTGGTGTTGCAATTTGAACTATTTTGCCATCAAACATTACTGCTATACGATCGCTCATAGTTAAAGCTTCTTCTTGATCATGAGTCACAAGAATAAATGTGATTCCTACTGTTCTTTGTAAATTTCTCAATTCGACCTGCATCTGTTCTCTAAGGTTTTTATCAAGTGAAGACAATGGTTCGTCTAGCAAGAGAACCTTTGGCTTCATGATAAGTGAACGAGCCAAAGCAACTCGCTGTCTTTGACCTCCTGAAAGAGCATTAGCTGGTCTTTTATTATAATTTATTAAATCTACAAGTTTGAGTATTTTATTAACTCTAAATAAGATTTCCTCCTTTCCTAAATTAAGTTTTTTTAGTCCATAACCTACATTTTCTTCTACATTAAGATGCGGAAAAATAGCGTATGATTGAAATACCATATTTGTAGGACGTTTGTTGGCTTCGACTCCATCCATAGGAGTATTATCTATCGAAATAGATCCTTTGGTAGGTTCTTCGAATCCAGCAATTAAACGAAGTAAAGTTGTTTTACCGCAGCCAGAAGGACCGAGTAAAGAAAAGAATTCACCTTCTCTAATTTGAGCTGTTACTCCACTTAAAGCTGTTATTTCTCCAAAATTCTTAAAAACTTCACTTAATTCAACGATATTTTTTTTTATAACTTCTTTATTTTTTACTTTCATGATTTAAATAAATTATCAAATTGCTCATTAGTTTGGTTATGGTTTATTTTATTGGCTCTTCTACGGAAATATTCGAAAAGTGAAAGCAGTATTAGTGATATCAATAACATTAAAAATCCTAGAGCCATCACACCTGGAAGTTTTGCTGGAAAACGCAATTGTCCCCAAATATAAACTGGTAATGTTGTTTCCGTCCCAGTTAGAAAGAATGCAATTATAAATTCATCCAGAGATATTGTAAAACAAATCAAAATACTTGAAATTAATCCAGGGCTAACTAATGGCAAAATAACTCTCTTAAATGTACCAAACCTTGTTTCGCCTAAATCAAGAGAAGCTTCTTCTAAACTAATGTCCATATTAGCAAATGCAGAATTTAGTATTGCAATTGAAAATGGTGTACAAATCAGAGTGTGACCCAAGATTACAGTCCAGAGTGTTAGATCTAATCCCAGTTGCATAAGTACTACAAGTAGAGAAACGCCAACAATTATTTCAGGCAAAAAAAGTGGTAAAATTAGAAAAGAAAGAATCCCCTTTTTACCAAAAAATTCATAACGACAGGATGCCCTTGATGCAAGTATTCCAAGACAAGTACTTAAAATTGATGTACTTATTGCAACAAATATTGAATTCTTTAGCGATTCGTGAAGATAAACTTCTTCTGTTAAACCAGCAAACCATTTAAAGGTAAAACTACTAAGAGGAAAAGATATTATTGTACTATCATTAAATGCAAAAATTGGTAATAGTAAGACCGGTGAATACAGGAAAAAAAGGTAGGCATAAGCAAAATATTTGAATTTTTTAGTACTTTTCAAGATCCTCTCTTTCTAAGCCATCTTCTATTAATAGCTAAAAAAATAACAGAAATTACTGTAACAATTCCCATTGCGGATACAGCAAGAGATGCTCCAAGAGGAGCGTTGTTAGCTTTCATAAATTGAACCTGAATAATATTTGCTATCATAAGACCGTCCTTTCCACCAACCAGTTTTGGAGTAACATAATCTCCAATAGTCGGAATGAAAATGATAAGTGCAGCACCTACGACACCTGTCATGGATAAAGGAAGGGTTATTCTAAGGAAACGCTTCAAAGGCCCATCACCTAGGTCAGTTGCAGCTTCTAGGTAACTACGATCTATTTTTTCTAAAGCCACATAAATAGGTAATATAGCAAAAGGAGCCCATGCGTGAGTTAGAGTAATAATTACTGCATTTGCGTTATAAAGGATGAAGGTTAATGGCTCCTCAATTATCCCTAACCAGTCTAAAGAGCTGTTTAAAACTCCATTATATCCTAAAATTACTTTCCATAAAAATACTCTTAATAAGTAACTTGTCCAGAATGGAATGGTTACGAGAAATAACCAAAGCGCTTTGCGTTTACCACCGTGGAAAGATATAAAATATGCCATCGGATATGCTAATACAACTGTAGCCAAAGTTACAGAAGCAGATATCCCAAGAGACCTGAGCATAAGATCTCTGTACATTGGTTCTGTCCATGCCTCTATGTAATTTTCAAAGCTGAAACTTCGCTCAAGAACTAGATAATCTTGAGTCCAGAACCCCAGAAAAAATATCAAAAGCAAGGGTGCTGCAAGTAACAACAACGAAAAACCAAAAGGTATACCTATTAATGAAAGACCTATTCTGGAATCTTTGCTAAAAAAGTTTTTTGCTGGATCCATTAATTATTTTTTGGAGAAGTTTGAGCAGAGTAGTTAGTATCAATAATAGTACCTCTTGAGGGTTCGTTTTCCATACATACGACTGGAAGAATTTTACGAAGAGTATCATGATATGTACGAACTCCGTACTCCAAATCAGAAAGTATAATCCCCTCAAAAGCAGAAGATTTCATAGACTCATATGACCAAAGACTCAATTGTTTGTCCTCCTCTATAGCTGTTGCGTCAATACGCTCCGATAAATATCTAGCCAAACGCATAGTTCGGTCTTCATCTTTTCGCTTATAAGTAGCACCTCTAATGCTTGTCTTTTTAACTGAATATGGAATTTCTTGATAAAAAATTATTGAATCAGGATAAAATCCTAAAACAAAATTAGGGAACACCCCTATATACAACCAAGCCCTAGGAATTTTTTTGTTTTTAGAAAACAAGTGGTTTATTATTTTTTTGTATTTGCGAACACTCCAGAGCTTAGCTTTTCCATTATTAAATGGTGCATATGACCTGGATACTCCATTAATGAACGGTTCATCATAATAATTTTTACCATATAAATCATTTAAAGAAGGATGTGCTCTAGAAATGTGGTATCCTTCGTTATCGACGTCTCTTATAGACTTCCAATTTATTTCCTCTGGGGGAGTAATTTCTATTGGAGATATCCTCGAAAAACCAACTTTATTATAATTTGAAATTTCATCATCAAATCTTTCTAGCAATTCTGCTACAGAAGACTGAGGTCCTTTTTTAAAACGAATAAAAATGAATTCATTCCAAATTTCCATTTCTATTGGTTTTAATCCCCAGTCCTTAGAATTAAGTTCTGGGAAAGTATTTGAATTAGAAGGTCCAATTAAAGTCCCATCAATGTTATATGCCCACCCATGAAAGGGACAAGTTATAGTTTTTTTACAATTCCCCTCTACTGAATCAACTATTCGGGATCCACGATGTCTACAAACATTGTGAAAGGCCCGTATATTATTTTTTTGATCACGAATAATTATTGCTCTTTCTCCAACAATATCAAAGGTTATGTAATTACCTTTATTAGGGATGTCACTAGAATGGCCCGCGATTTGCCAATGTTTTCGAAAAAGTTCTTCAGACTCTAGTTCAAATAACTCCTTGTTGAAATATGTCCATAATGGCAATCCTGAACGATTCCAATTCCTAGGTGTTTGAGATTCATTACTTGTAATATTTGTTTTCATAATAAATTCTTATTATTAGACCTCTCAAGCAAAAAAATAATCTTAAGAAATTTTACTTGGATAAAATTTTGTCGTTGGTAAAATATGATTTATCCTACAATTATTCATTCTATGAAGATTTTCTCGGCATATTCTTATAAGTTTAGTATTAGTTGTCAAGAAAGAAATTTATCTATACAAAATAGATTTAAATACTATATTATTAAAAATTTAGATAAAAATTCAATTGATTAATAAAACTTCAGAAAGCGAATCAATTTCGATTAAAAGTAGAGCAAAAACTATAGTAGCATTGGTTAGTTGTGTTTCCATCTACGGTATTACTATAAGTTTGTTTACCCCACTTTTATCAATTATTCTAGAATCTCGAGGAATAAATACAACTATAATTGGAGGATTAGCAATGATGGCTCCAATTGGAATAATGATTGGATCTTTTGCAATACCAAATTTGTTAAAAATTTTTAACGCTAAAAACCTACTTATTTTCGGTGTCACATCAGAAGTCATTCTAATTTTTTCCCTCATGAGTACTCAGTCTATATATATTTGGTTTTTAGTAAGGTTACTTGGAGGAATAGTGGGTTCTATACTTTTTGTGGTATCTGAAACATGGATAATCGATATAACTCCTCGATTGCACCACGGGAAAGTAATGGGCTTTTACAACACAATTCTGGCACTGAGTCTATCTCTAGGACCTTTAATTCTATCAATTACCGGTACAGAAGATCTTTTCCCTTTCCTTCTAGGAATTGTCCTTATGATCTTGGCGGGATTACCTTTGTTTTTAACTAAAAATTATGTTCTAACTTATGGTGAAAATTCTAGTTTTGGAGTAATCAGTTTTGCATTTATAGCTCCTTTGCTAGCAATAGCATGTTTTGTTGTAGCTTTCAAGGAACTAGCTTCTACAAGTTTATTACCAATCTATGGATTACGTATTGGCTTGAGCGAAAATTCATCAACTTTAATGTTGTTTTTTGGAGCTGCCGGAGGAGCATTACTTCAGTTCCCTATAGGATGGGTGGCGGATCACTTTAATCCTCGAAAGGTATTTATTTTTTGTGCTTTTGTAGGTCTTGTATGTGCTACGGTTTGGCCTTTTCTTACAACTATTCCTTTTATATTATGGACTACTTTGTTCATTTGGTGGGGGTTTTTTGCAGGAATATATACTGTTTCTATGATATTTGCGGGCAAATGGTTCAAAGGTAAAAAACTCTCAACAGCCATGGCATCATTCGGTGTTTTCTGGGGGTTAGGTTCTTTTTTAGGTCCTTCTGCTGGAGGAGTCAGTATGGACCTTTGGGACCCACATGGACTTCCTTTAATACTATTTATAATATCTTTGCTTTTTTTTATTTTTAGTCTTTTCCCAAGTTTTTACATACATCCTCAAAAAAATTCTTTATAGTTAGAAAAATTAATTGTTTTTAAAATAGAAAAAATTTACATAATTTTTTAATATTTGAAAAAAACACAAAGTTTTTTGTCATTTATTTTAAATTCCTCTTCATCAATTCTATAGTATCAATCAAATGCCTCCCTTGATTAACTTCATGATATCTAAGTATTGAAACTCCTCTCCATAGAGCAAAACTAGAAACAACTGTACAAGGGATATCACGTTCTTCAAAATTTAGAAATTTCCCTCTCGTAACATTAGAAAGAAAAGACTTTTTTGAAGGTCCTAGCAATAAAGGAATCCCAAATTCATGAAATTCAGAAATTCTATTTATAATTTTAAAACTATATTTCTTTTTACCACTTATAAAAAACCCCATTCCTGGATCAAGGATTATTTGTTTTTTATTAATACCTTTTGACTCAGCAAATTTTAATCTTTCAATGAAAAAATTTTTAATAGTTGTCACAACATCTTCATATTCAATTCTTTTTTTTGAAGTTCGAGGTGTTTTTTCCTTGGAATACATTAAAACAATTGGGACTTTATATTTTGAAATTACCTCACTCATTTTAGAATCAAAACGCATAGCAGTAACATCATTTATTGAATCGGCGCCTTCTTCCAAAGCTTGTCTCGCGACCTCTGCCTTACATGTATCAATTGAAATCCAAATATTACTTTCCTTTCGAATTGCCTTAATAAGCGGAATTACCTTACTTAACTCATCATTTATAGAAACACTAGAACTATCAGGTCCTGAAGATTCCCCTCCAATGTCTAGACAATCTGCTCCCTCATCTATCATTTTTTTTGATCTTACAAATGAATCTTCGAAATTAAAAAATTTAGATCCATCATAGAATGAGTCTAAAGTACAATTCAATATTCCCATAAGAATTGGTGATTTAAGTTTTAATTCTTTACCACGGGAAAAAAGAATTCTATTTGGTAATTTAAATGGTTCATAAAACATCTGACTTTTTTTTAAAAAAATATAAAATATTAAAGAATGATCATATATTAAAGTTTCACTTTGCTAAAATACTCAAATCAAAAACTATAAATTTTTAATGTTATCATCTGGGTTTGGAAAATATTTAGCTCCTACTTCACTCGGTTTAGGCTATGCTATAATAAAAATTATTACTTTAAGATTATTGGACTCCGATTTAGCTATTTTTCAAGATCTGACTTACCAGTTTCTCGGAGGGATTCTTCTTGGTTTTGCTCTTAGACCTGTTGCAATCATGATTTATTGGAAATGGAATACTTCAATACTGTTTTTCTCGCTGTTTTTATTAGTATTAGGTCCTTTTGGTCAAATATTTAGAAAAATAATTTGGGGTATTAAATTAGACAACAATTTTTGGGTTCTTTTGCTACCTGAAATTACTGCTGCATTAGGTATCAGCATTTTAGCAACTATTCTACTTCCTGCTCAACAAAAAATTATAAGTATTGGTTTTCTTTGGAGAAGATTTAAAATAGCCTTTAATCTAAAAGTGTCTATAAAGATGCTATTTTGTGGATTAATATATTCTCTATTATATCTAGTTTTGCAAAGTAACTTTGACGAAAGTTTTTCATCGCCATTTTGGATTGATAGATTAGAAAGAATATTAATTTTACCGTCAATTTCAGCACCGTATAAAATTATTATATTATGGATTCAAGGTACTCTTAATGCTATAATATTATTCCCATTATTCTTAGTATTTTTTCGTGAAAGAGTGGAGTTAATTGTAATATTTGGTTCTCTCACTTTCATAGTTGCAGTCTTTACACCAGCATTTGCAAATTTCCAAAGGATAGAGCCTTTACTGCTCTTAGACCAAGTTTTTATAGGATTTTGTCTACATTTCATCTTTGTTTCTTGCTTGGTTTTTTGTTTTGGTAAAAAAGGAAAATAAATTATATAAAGAACCTCACCTTGACTTTTATTCTTCATTCATAAAGTATCTATTGTTCGTTTATGAAAAAATTTAAAAAAAAATTACTAAAATAGAAAATAAAATGGTGCACAAAATAGTATTTTTAGACAGAGAAACTATTGCTTCGCACGTTAATATTCGTCCTCCTGATTTTGAACATGAATGGATTGAATACGGACGTACCAAAATTGAAGATGTTTCTGAGAGACTTAAAGACGCAAACATAGCCATTACAAACAAGGCTCCGATAAACAAAACTACACTCGATAAGTGTCCTAATCTAAAAATGATAGCTGTTGCAGCAACTGGGTTTGATATTGTAGATGTAGATGAATGTAAAAAAAGGGGAATAGTGGTATCAAATATACGTGGTTATGCTGTAAATACAGTACCAGAACATACTTTTGCCTTAATCCTTTCATTGAAAAGATCATTAGTAGGTTATAGAAAAGATGTTGCTGACGGTGAGTGGAAAAAAGCCGCACAATTCTGTTTTTTTAACCATAGAATTGATGACTTAAATGGAAAAACAATTGGAATAATTGGTGAGGGTTCTTTAGGAAGCTCTGTAGCAAAAATTGGTAAAAACGGATTCGGAATGATACCAGTTTTTATGGATCATGATTTTGTAAAAGATATAGATAGAATAGAAAAAAAGTTTTTACCAAAAAAAGAATTTTTTTCTTCAGCAGATATAATATCAGTGCATTGTCCTTTAACTCCTCAAACTGAAAATCTTCTTAATATAGATGCATTTAAGAGTATGAAGAACTCTGCCATAGTAATAAATACGGCACGAGGAGCAGTTATTAATGAAAAAGATCTATGCATAGCTATAAAAGAAAAATTAATAGCTGGAGCAGCAATAGATGTATTAGCAAAAGAGCCACCCGAAAATGATCATCCATATATGGAATTACTTTCTTTACCAAATTTTGTTTTAACTCCACACACTGCATGGGCAAGTTCTGAAGCTATGCAAATTCTGAGTGATCAAATGATTGATAATATAGAGAATTTTGTTGGAGGGGAGCCAACTAATATGGTTCCATAAAAGAATAATAAATTAGTTAATTTCTAATTAATATATAAAAACCAAAAAATAAAAATAATATGAATTTATTCGCTGAGCGTAACAATAGAATTGACACAGAGAATGCCTTCAAGGTTGGTCCTCACATTGTTCGTGTGGAACAAAATAAAGGTTCAGTAATTAAATTGAACTTGGGAGAACCTGATTTTTCAGTTCCGTCCCATATAAAAGAAGAAATTAAGAGACAACTTGATTTAGACAATACTCATTATTGTGATCCAAAAGGTTTACTGTCCTTAAGAATAGCAATTAGCAATCAAATTAACGAAACACGAAATTTAAAAACCAATCCGGAGCAGGTTGTCGTATTTCCGGGGGGTAAGCCATCTATCGGATTGGCACAGCAGGTATATTGTGAACCAGGTGATGAAGTCATTTATCCCAGTCCTGGATTCCCGATCTATGAATCTTTTATTAGATATGTTCGCGCTGTACCCGTTCCTATTCATCTTAAAGAAGAATCTAATTTTACATTTTCTCCTGAGGAACTTGAAAAATTAATTACTCAAAAAACAAAGATAATTTATCTGAATTTTCCGTCTAATCCAACGGGTGGAGTTGCAAGCCAAAAACTGTTAGAAGATACAGCCAGAGTTATTTTAGAAAGATGTCAAAACAACGTTAGAATATACTCTGATGAAATTTATGAAAATATTATTTTTGATGGAAACAAGCACATTTCAATATCTTCTATTCCATCAATTTCAGATAGAACAATTATTTCCAGTGGATTTTCAAAAACATTTGCGTGGACAGGGGGAAGGATAGGATATGCAGTGTTTCCAACCATAGAGGAAGCTGATTATTTTAAAACACTAAATATAAATTATTTTTCATGCATACCACCATATAATCAGGAAGCAGCAAGAGAAGCACTTGAAAATCCACTTTCAAAAGAAGTTGTTCAAAAAATGGTTGATACTTTTGAGGATCGAAGAAATATTATATGGCAACAACTTAACGATATTGATGGCATCACTTGTCAAAAACCTGGGGGAGCATTTTACTTATTTCCAAATATTGCAGGAGTATGTGAAAAACTTGATCTTATAGAAAAGCATAATAATCTTCCTATCGATCAGCAAAGTTCTCCTGCAAACCTATTCCAAATGTTCGCTTTATATGAACATCAGGTTGCAGTAATGGATAGAAAATCATTTGGACAGATAGGCGCAGAGGGGAAACACTTTTTACGTCTTTCAATAGCTGCAGAAACATCAGTTCTAAAAGAGGGTGTTTATAGATTAAAAAATGCGTCCGAAGATCTTTCCGGTTTAGATAGATTTATAAAAGAGAGACCCGATTTGATTTCTACTTGAAACTATATTAATAAATATTATTTAAAAAATTATTCGTAATTTTTAAGGGAAGAAAATTTTAAAATATTATTCTTTTTTACATATCTTCAGGATCAATTCCAGGAACTTCTTTCAACCCTGCTAACTGTTTCCAGTTCAATGGATAAGCTGCATAAAAAATACTACACTCATCGTCAGTTTCGTAGGAAATATGATTCCCTTTTGGAACGAACATCATATCCCCAGGACCTAGGTTGTAGGCTTTCCCATCACACATCAATCGAAAATTACCTTCATGGCAAAATATTATTTCATCACAAGTCAAATCCCATGGAATTGAAACTTTTTTCAAAAAATTCACTCCACCAGCCATGCTTTCACTGTTCTTAATTGTTACAAATGGTTTTATGTAGGTACCGCCATCTTTCAACCCATCTTTTCGATGCTGAACGTCTATGCGTTTGAATACTTCGGGTTTTGCCATTTTTTCCTCCTTAAAAAATATTTTTTTATCGAAATTAAACTTTATATGGATATATAATATGACATTTGAAGAATGTATTTTAATAGTCAATTTTTGTCCAAATATATTTGGACTGGAAGTCTAAATAGAAATTAAATATATGCTTATGACTAAATCATCAACAAAAGTATTTATTTTTACACAAAAATTCTAGGAATGAGGATTCTTCGAAAAAATGAATATCCTGATGGAAGATTCACAAATACTTTTATTGGATATAATAGTGAAGATGATGGAACAAACCTAGAATTAACTTATAACTGGGATCAGGAAGAAGAATACATTAAAGGTAATGCATGGGGGCACCTTGCATTAAAAGTATCTGATGTTTATGCTACTAGTTCATATTTAAAGGAAATGGGAGTTGAATTTACAAAGGAACCATCTCCGATGAAAAATGGTACAAGAATAATTGCTTTCATAAAAGATCCTGACGGGTATGTAATTGAGTTAAATGAACCCTTAAAACAAAGTTAATACAGAAAAAAATAAATTAACTTTTCCAAAAAAATTATAGGTTATATGAATACCTTTAAGAGGCAAATTTATGAATGAGATTGAACATTATGATATGGTTGTAATTGGTTCAGGACCAGCTGGGGAAAAAGCAGCTACTCAAGCTAGTAAGCTTAAAAAAAAGGTTGCTATAATTGAAAAATCGCCCCATCTTGGTGGAGTTTCTCTTCATACTGGAACAATTCCCTCTAAATCTTTACGCGAAACTGTAATACACTTTTCATTATTACGTCAACAAACTCATGGTATAGATATCAATTTCAGGGAAAATCTTACTACAAATGAATTGATGTATCGTAAAGAGATGGTGATTCGAGATCAGGAAAATTCCTTACGCAGAAACTTTGAAAAAAATAAGATCACAATTATTGAGGGTTCTCCAAAGTTTAAATCTAATTCGATACTTGAGATAACTCCTCGTGAGGGAAAAGAAATACTAGAAATTTCCGCAGATTATTTTGTAGTAGCAACAGGTTCATCCCCATTAAGACCAAATTGGGCTCCTTTTGATAACGAATGTGTATTTGATTCAGACTCTATCCTTGAAATTAAACATCTTCCAAAAAAAGTAACCATAATTGGAGCAGGTGTTATTGGATGTGAATATGCTTCCATTTTTTCAAAAATGGGAATACGGGTAAATTTGATAGCAAGAAATAGAAATGTTTTGCCATTCGTTGATAGACAGATTGCAGAAAATTTGATGTACCAAATGAGAAATCAGAGAGTAACTTTAAGATTAGGAGAAATTGTAGAGGAAATAATTAGAATTAGTCCAAATGAGGTTAATGTTAAACTGGAAAGTAATAAAATTTTACCTTGTTCTACTGTTATGATTGCAGCAGGTAGAATTGCAAATTCAGGTAGCTTAAACTTGAAAGAAATGGGAGTGAAAATAGGGAAAGAGAATCTGATTAAAGTCAATGAAAATTTTCAAACAGCACAAAACAACATCTACGCAGTTGGTGATGTTATTGGTTTTCCTGGACTAGCTTCTACAGCAAAATCTCAAGCAAGAATTGCAGTACTTCATGCCTTCAACCAACTAAAATCTGAAAAAATGCCAAAAGATTTACCTATCGGAATCTGGACAATTCCTGCAGTCTCAATGGTAGGCAAAACTGAAGAAGAATTAACAGATGCATGCATTCCATACGAGATGGGTATTGCCCATTTTAAGGAAATTTCTAGAGCTCATATAATGGGAAAAGATGAAGGAATACTAAAACTTCTTTTTGATCCTGAAACTTTAAAGATTCTTGGCGTTCATATAATTGGACCACAAGCAGCTGAGTTGATTCATCTAGGTCATTCTGTAATGTTTTTTGAAGGTACTATAAAATATTTCATGAATACTGTTTTTAATTCACCATCACTAGATGAAGCTTATCGTGTAGCTGCTTTTAACGGTATTAATAGGCTTAACCACGAATCGCTTTAAAAAAAATCAGTTTCTGTTTAGCAAATTTATAGTTTTTGCATGTAATTCTGATGAAGCGGCCGCCAAAACAGAACCATCCCATTCTTTGTCAAAAAAATTTTTGCCATTCCAGTCAGTAATTATTCCACCTGCTTCGTTAATAATAGGAATAAGCGCCATTACATCATATACTTTCATATTTGCTTCTATAATTAGATCAATAAAACCCGAGGCAAGTAACCCATAGCTGTAACAATCGCCTCCAAAGCGAACCATTTTAACTTTCTGAGCTACAATATCAAAAAAGGGTTTTTGAAGATGACTAAACATCGCAGGATCAGTAGCGACCAAAGTAGCATTTTCAATCGATTTTTGATTGGAAACCTTGCATCTAAAAGATTCTATATAATTTTTGCTAGAATAAAAAAAACTTTCATTTTTTTTGTAACCAACCCACCTTTCTCCTGTAATGGGAATATCTATAACACCTAAAAGTGGAATCCCATTTTCTAATAAGGCAATCAAGGTGCCAAAAATAGGAATACCTAAAATGAAACTTCTCGTTCCGTCAATGGGGTCTAGAATCCATTTAAGGCTACTGCCAGAATGATTTGAACCGAACTCCTCTCCCAAAATGTCATGATCAGGATATTTTTCTGTAATCATTTGACGCAATACAGACTCCGTATTTTTATCTGCTATAGTAACAGGACTTTTATCAACTTTATCTTCAATGTCTATTTTTTTTCGAAAATATTTTTTTATAACTTCTCCTGAAGCATCGGCTAAATTATTAGCAAATTTAGTATATTCATTCATTTTTTTATCAACACTTTTAAAAAATTTTGTTAGTTTATTTGTCTTTTTTAACAACTGTTTCTAATTCATCAACCATTGATTTAAGGAAAAAGAAGAAGGTTTGTAAAATTGAATAAACTGGTACAGCTAAAAGTGCCCCTGCTATACCTGCCATATATTCTCCAGTTACTAATACAAAAACTATAATAGCAGGATGAATATGAGCAGCCGTTCCCATAATTTTAGGATTTAAAAAATTAGCTTCAATAAAATGGATTAAAAGAATCCAACCTAGAGCAGCTAAACCTGTGCCAAGAGAAATAGTAAGACCCATAATCACTATAGGAATTGTTGAAAGAATAGTTCCAAATATAGGAATCAATGAAAAAACCATAGCTACGATCCCAAGCGTGAAAGCAAAGGGGACCCCAATTATTACCAGACCGATAAATGTCAAAATTCCATTAACTAAGCAAATTAGTAATTGTCCTCTAACAACTCCATTTAGACCTTTATCTAAACTCCTTAAAAAGTCACTAAATCTTTTTTGGTGTTGTTCTGGTATTAGGGAATGCCAGAATCTAAGGATTCTATCTGTATCAACTAGTATAAAACCAGCAACCATAAAAGTTAAAAATAGAGTAAAAACAGAACCCACTACTTGGGATATTAAAAGTTGTCCAAGACCGAGAAAACGAACCATATTAGATTTTAATCTATCAATGCCTTCTTCAGCAAGAATAGAAAATTGATTTTGCATGTCTATGGGAACTTGAGGACTTTCGACTATAGAACTTTCTCTACCAATTTTTCTATGAGGTATGACTTCGACTCGATCGGAATCTATTCCTCTAATTTCATAAGTATATCCATCTAAAATTTTGAAAAGTTCTCCATTACTTTCTGAGGACTTCAAAATTTCTTCTGTATTTAATTCTTTTTCAATATTTTCAGACGACTCAATTAATTCTGGTTTAGGGAAAAGGGATGTTACATTAGTTATTTTTTCATCTAAAATTGGAATCCATTTTTTAGAAATCGTAGTGAGTGCTTTAGGAAATTCTCTAATCATAACACCCATTTCAGATGAGACTTTTGGTACAACGTAACTTCCGCCTCCGATAAGAATAAATAAAATTACTGAATACACTAATAGTACAGCAAAACCTCTAGAAATTTTACGGGTACTTATTTTTTTCTTATTAAGTTTTTCAATTACTGGTGCTAAAACATATGATAGAAAACATGCTAAAAGAAATGGGAAGAGAATCTTGTTTAAAAACAAAATTACTGCAAGTAAAGTGAGTAATAAGATAATAATTACTAATGAACGGCCTTTGTAGCCAAGAAATTTTAGCATCCAAATAATTTCTTAAAAATATATCACCAATTGTTTTGGACTGGTCATGATAAATTATGATTATGATATTTCAAGCTTTTTTAGTTTATTCCTTCTGAATACCACCCATTGGGGTGGGGCTATAATGCCTTAATAGATAGCAAAGTGTATTGCCTAATATTTTACGACTGTAACCGGGCATAATAATTCTTGATACTGATCCTAGCCTGAGGGCTTCTTCAGGATTTAGGAATTCTTGTTCGTAGCGAGAGGACAATTGTGCCATAGAATTTTCTCTGATAGATAAAGCTTCTTGCTTTTTCATCCCTGAATCAATATTTTGGTTGAAATTTTTCATAATTTCCTTAAATTCATCCTTGTAGACAAATTTCTTTCCTGCAGACCCCATTACCGCAATTCTTGCACTCGGTAGAGCAAATACAAAATCACTCCCAACATGATAACTATTCCAGGCACAGTATGCACCTCCAAAGGCATTTCTGATAATTAAAGTTAACCTAGGGACCCTCAAATCAACTATTGAATCAAGAAGCTCACGACCTGCCTGAACAATCCCCATTTTCTCCTGTTCAGATCCTGGTGCATAGCCACTCACATCTTCAAGAAAAATAATTGGAATATTGAAAAGATTGCAAAAACGGATAAATTTTGCACCCTTTCTTGAAGAGTTGGTGTCAATATTTCCTGATTCAAATGCGCTATTATTTGAAACTAATCCAACTACATGGCCACCCATTCTAGCAAAAGCTGTAATTAATTGTTTTGCTCTTACTTTCTGAATTTCGAAATATTCTCCAAAATCGATAAAATTTTGAATAAACAAACGCATGTCCAAAGGGGTGTTTAATCCATTAGCGGAATCCGAAAATGTTTTTTGAAGAAGAATTGCTTCTTCTTCAATATAATCATCTAAATTTAAATCATTTGATTTAAATGGTGGAGGGGAAAAATTGTTATCTGGCAAATAACTTAATAATTGTAAAGAATACAAAAGGGATTCCTTTTCATCAGGAGCAGTTATATCAACTACACCACTTCTGCTATGAATTTTAGGGCCACCTAAATCATCAGCAGTAGTATCCTCACCTAATGCTTCTCTAACAACTTCTGGTCCTGTAAGTCCAAAAAATGTATTTTCAGGTTGAATTACAAAAGACCCTTGTCTAGGCAAATAAGATCCACCTCCAGCATTATAACCAAACATTAATTGAATAGAGGGCACTAAACCGCTGATGCTCCTCATTGCCGCAAAAGCTTCAGAATATCCGTCAAGACCTCCAACACCGGAGGGGATATAAGCACCTGCCGAATCATTCATACCAATTAATGGTATCCCATGTTCTCCTGCCATTAATATTTGGCGAGCTATTTTTGAACCATTAGTTGCATCTATAGATCCTGCGCGAACAGTAAAATCATGACCGTAAATTGCTACATCACGACCCCCAATGTTAATAATTCCTGTAACTATTCCAGCTCCATCAAGTTCTTTCCCCCAATTCTGGAAAGTTATATGTGGTTCTTTTGAAGTTAAAATTTTAATTCTCTCCCATACAGTCATTCGACCTTTAATATGTTGGATTCTTACTCTATCTTCTCCCCCTCCCTGCAATGGTTTTTGAATTAAATCCTCTGCTCTATCAAGCATTTTTTCATAAACTGTCTTTTTATCTTTTTTCACTGAATCCGATTCAGAATTTTCATTTTTAAACGGATTTTCAAGATTCAAATCTTTCACCCACCTACTCCAAAATTGGAATTTTAATAAAACAAATTTAATGTTATGAAAACTTTAATGCCAAATGGCTTGCAAAGCAAGTTAAACTATACCATTGTTATTCTTATTACAGTTTAAAATTATTACTATTAAAAATTGATGAGTATAATTTTTATGGGAACTCCTGAGTGGAGTATTCCTTCCTTAGAAACAATTCTTGATTTGGGAATTGAAATAAGTGCTGTCTTCACTCAACCGAATAGAAGGACTGGGAGGAAGAGGCAATTAATTCCTTCTCCGATAAAGATATATGCAGAAAAGAATAACTTAAAAGTTTTTGCTCCTGAAAAAATATCTAGTGAAGAAAATATTGATATAGTTAATTCATTGAAGCCAGAACTTATTATAGTTTGTGCTTATGGACAAATTTTATCTGAATCTTTTTTAAAAACTCCTAAAGTAGGTTGCTTTAATTTACATTTTTCTTTTTTACCAAAACTAAGGGGAGCATCCCCAGTACAAACAGCTATTTATTCTGGATTTGTAAAAACAGGGGTGTGCATTCAAAAAATGATTAGCCGCTTGGATGCAGGACCCATTGTTGCGTCTTCAATGCCTCTAGACATAAAACCAAATGAAACATCACCCAGACTGGGTGAAAGGTTAGCAGAGGCTGGAGGTAATCTTTTACGAGAAATTTTGCCTGACTTACTCAGTAATAATTTTACAGTAGTCGAACAAAATGAAAATGAAGCCACATACTGCAAATCTATTAAGAAAGTAGAAGGACATATTTGCTGGGAAGAAGAAAATGCACTACAAATTGAAAGAAAATGGAGAGCATTTGAACCTTGGCCTGGAATATTTAGTTTTTTTTGTTCAGCTAGAAGCTCTGGAGTTTTACGAAGGTTGCAAATAACAAAAATGAAGGTGGTTAAAGGGAATTTTGAACCAGGGAGGATTTATCCAGAATTTATTGTGGGTTCAATTTCAGATGGACTGAAAATTTTAAGACTTAAGCCTGAAGGCAAGAAAGAAATGGACTCGCAATCTTTTTTAAAAGGTCATCCAGAATTAATAGGTAGTTTTTTAAAATAGATTTTAAAAAATATAACTACATTGGAAATTGATTCTAAATTTTTAGAATGTTTTTTTAAGTCTTAATAGTAATTATTTTTTGTTGGGGAAAAATTTTAACAATATTGCCGATATGGAAAGAAAACTCAGTACAATTTTTGCTTCTGACGTTGTCGGATTCAGCAAAATGATGGAACAAAATGAAGAAAAAACCCTAAAGCTTTTGCAGCAAAGAAAAGTAATAATTGACTCTGAGGTTAATGAACACAAAGGAATTGTATTTGGTGGGGCTGGTGACAGCATAATTGCTGAGTTTGCAAGTCCTGTTAAAGCTACAGAGTGTGCAGTTAAGGTTCAGGAAAAGATGTTGAACTTAAATGATAAAGTTCATGAAAGTGAAAAAATGAATTTTAGAATTGGGATAAATGTTGGGGACATAATGGTTTCTGAGGGCAATCTTTATGGAGATGCAGTAAATATAGCTGCCAGGCTCGAATCTGAGGCTAAACCAGCAGGGATATGTATTTCAAGGCAGGTTTTTGATTTGATAAGCCAAAAAATTCAAGTATCTTTTGAAAATGCTGGAGAATTGAAATTGAAAAATATATCTCAACCAATTCAAGCTTATTTCATAGTCAAGCAAAAAGGTAATCAAAGATATTATAAATATGACAATGTTCCACAAATTAAAATTAATAATGCAGAGCCAGGGTCACTTGCAGTTATGTTATTTAAAAACTTAGGCAAAGATGAAGAACTTTCATATTTTTGTGAGGGTTTTTCAGAGGATCTTATTACTTCACTATCTAAATTTAATAAAATGGTTGTGGTTTCTGGAAATGCTAGTTTTAATTATCAACACAATGAAAAAAGACCTAAAATAATTGGGAAAGAATTAGGTGTTCGTTATATTCTTGATGGAACTGTAAGAAAACTTGGTGGTAAAATGAGAATTGGTGCTAAACTTTCTTCTTCTGAGAGAGAAAATACTATATGGTCGCATAATTTCGACTTAACTGAAGATGAAATTTTTGATGTCCAAGATGAAATAGTAGAGACCATCGTTTCTACAATTGTAGGAAGAGTCGAGTATAATGAAGTAAAAGAACTTTTCAGTTCAAGGACTGAGAATCTAACAGCTTATGATCTGGTACTAAAAGGTCTTGAACACCATAGGAAAAGCAATGTAACAGTTGAAAACGCAAAAAAAGCGGTTGAATATTTTGATAAAGCAATAGAGCTAGATCCCAATTATGCAAGAGCTCATGCTTGGCGAGCATGTTCTATGTCCAATTACCATAGTTGGCGTCCAGACAAAAATAGAAAAAAAATGTTAGCGGAATGTACGACTTCTGTAAAAAAAGCTCTTGAATTAGATCCAAATGATCACGAAGCTCATAGGATTATGGGTTCAATTTCACTTAACATAGGAAATTTTGATCTTGCACAGTATCACCATGAAAGGGCTAAAGAACTTTGCCCCAGTGATGCATATATACTTGGCAAAAACGCAGCTCTACTTGTTTTTTTAGGTGAGCCTGAGAAAGCATTAGAAACTGTTCATAAAGCAATGAGAATGAATCCTTTCTGCCCGGATGATCTATTCATTGATGAAGGGATGTGTCATTTTTGGTTAAAAAATTTTTTGGAAGCTATAAAATGTTTTAAGAAGATCAAGACTCCATGTAAAGAAAGCTTATTTTACCTAGCAGCATCATATGCAAAAATGGGTAAAAAAAAGCAATCTATTGAAATGTTAAAACAATCAGTAAAGGCTACAAATATGAGTCCAGAGGATTTTTTAATGACTCAAGGATATAAAGAAATTGGTATGAAAAATGAGCTTAGGTGCATTATTGAATCTATTCAAAAATGAAAAGTTTTTTCAAGAACTCACCAAAAGAAACAAACGAATGATAAATCGAGAAATAATTAATATTATAAAAAATTTATTAATTATTTTATTGCTGAATTCCCATAGAAATAGTCCCCCAAATAGCCAAAATAAACCCGATAATTGTTAGCATTAGCTCAAAAGTTCGTATTACAGAAGAATTTAGCATTTCATCAATATTAAACTTCTTTTTCCTAGTTTGTTTTCGTACATGGGCTAGATTTTTTACTTTTGTTTTTTTTCTAGTTTTATGAGCTTTCCTTTGAATAACGTGCCTGTCCAATGGATTTATACTAAATGTAAATCCTATTCCAGCTATAATAAAAGTAAAAAAAATAGTTACAGTAATGCTAGGTGGAGTAGCCCAAAAAATATTTAGATAGATGGGATAAAGAATTGCTGAAGTGAAAAGCGCTCCCAAAACAGTGACAAAAAGTCTAGCTGGAGGATCAATTATATGCTGCAAAAATCCTGAAATTGCTGGAAGTACAAAAAGAATGATTCCCCAATGCGCATAGTTTCCAGCTATTCTGAAAAATAAAGAATATTGCAGGTAAAAAGTTGCTAAAGTAACTATACCCGTAAAAACAATTACTCCTAACAAAAACCTTAGAATTTTGTCATGAGTTGATATTTTATCATGAGGAGTTAGAAATGCTTTCTTTTTAATCATATAAATAATTTGATAGGTTATTTTTTGAAATTTTTTAGCGTAAATTCTAATGATTTTAAAAAAACCTTTCAAGGAAAAAACATTAAAAAGCTGTTAAGTTGTAAAAATGCTCGGGTTATGTTATTTTTAATTAAAATTTTATAAAATTAAAAATATGAAAATCATACTATTTATTTTTACTTCTCTTTTTTTAACTTTTAATCTTTTTTCTCAAGAAGTAGGTGTTTTGTTTCAATACAAAAACTCTATAGGATTTGTGTGGAAAACATTTGGTAATGGATCAGTTCAACCGAGATACGAAGGAGAAATTTTTAACGAGAATCCAAACGGTTTTGGTGTTTTATCTTATCCATTTTCGAATGGCAAAAGTATCGTTGGGGAATGGAAGAATGGTAGAGAGTGGAACACAGAACACTTTAATAAAAATGGTATATTATTAGGAATATTTGAAAATGGCAAATGGACTCTAAAATGGGGAACTTTGTTTAAAGTTACTACTGATGGTATTTTTAAATGGTCAGAGTCTGGAAAAAAAGATTTG
>CACGSI010000003.1 GCA_902575715.1 uncultured SAR324 cluster bacterium | reverse complement strand
ATAAGTCACATTTTATACATTTTTTTGTATTTTTAAATTTGTTAAAATCAAATTTTTCATATGCAAATAACTTAGTAAACAAAAAAATCCATAAAATAATTAAACTAAAAATTATTTTTAAGAAAGTATTTTTTATTTTCATGGGAAAACCAATTTTTTTATAAAATTAATTAAAAATAATATCTAAATTTAACTAAACTAATTGTCAAAAAAATAAATTTTCTGAAATATGAATATAACTAACTTAAACAAATAACCCCCTTAAAATCATTCTACTTTTATATTGACTATCTTATAAATTGAAAAAATTATTTCAAATTGGTTTTGTTCCTGTGAGTTTTGGGACACCATCAATAATTAGTTTTGGTGCTATACCGACATCTATAATTTTTGGACGAGTAGCTAAATATTCATTAACACCAGGAAGTTTTTCCACAGCTTCCATAAAATTTAGGATGGATGGGAAATCATTCAGAATATCTTGTTGAAGAATACTTGCTAATGAAAAGTGATGATAGACTGAGAAATCACAGTAGTAAGGTTTTGAACCAAAAAAATAATCTCCCTCTTCATTGAGATCTAGTTGCCTAGCAAAGTTATTTAGAATAACAGGTAAATTTCTAAGAATCATAGTTTTAAATTTCATATGATCCTCTCCTGTTTTGACGTTGACAGTTGGGTTCAGAGGATCAAAAAGTTCCTGCGATTGTTCAAAAATCGAATCCACCTGCGCAGCTAATACATCGTCTTTCGGCAACAACCCCATCAACCTAGCTAAATAGCGTACGATAGCTCCACTCTGCCAAATATGAGCCCTATCGTTAACTACAAGCACCGGCAATTGCCCAAAGGGGACGTCAGGTTTTGCCTCAGACCAAGGCTTCCCATAATAGTCCCAAGCCATTATATAAGTGTACTTAAGTCCTGCATAATGCAGCATCATTTGAGATGGTTCCGCAAGTGCTCTTAAGTTAAAATAGATTAATTCTAACTTGGGCTGTCTACTCATTGCTCCTTCCTTTCTAACTTAATGTTTAAATTAATTCTATTAGAAACTTAACAAAGAAAATTATGATTCTGGTTCCCAACCTGCTTTAACCAGACCTTCAATAATTGGATCGGTAAGCATTGAATTTGGAACAAAGATTTGTCGAAAATTTTCTCTTGTCTTAAGGTTTGGCCTAAGTGCAAGATATTTATTTAACGCAAATTTAGCATCATCAACAAAACCAAGATGACCAAGAGCAGCTGCTCGCCAACCTAACATGTGGCCTTGATCAGGATGATATTGCAGAGCTTTATCACTTGCATCTAAAGCCTCTTGATATCTTTGCTGTCCAAGATATGAACAATACAATGCACCGTATATGCGTTCTAACTCAGGATCAATAGGACTCAATTCAAGAGCTTTCAAAATAGAATTTTCTGATTCTTTAAATCTTCCTGCATGAGCTTGAATCAGACCTAACCACCAATTACTCAATGTAAAACTAGGGTTAAACTTAACCGCTCTTTCAGCATAATTTAATGCATTGGGGAAATCACCACTGAAAAAAAAATGTGCTGCTAGTCCTATTAATGCCAAAGGGTTTTCTGGATTTAAAGTTTCTGCTTTACGTCCATAAAATTTCATCTTGTCCAAGGTTGCTTTAGAATCTTCAGTAGTGAAGTGTACCAAATCCCAAAATCCACAAAGTGCTAAATAGGCATAAGCGTCTGAAAGAGTATCATCTAGCTCAATGGCCTTTTCAAAATGAGTACAGGCTTCTGAAAGCCCTTGATTATTAAGATCTGAATAATTTCTATCATTATACAATTTTAATCCTTGTAAATATTCTTCCCAAGCACTCATACTTTGAGGTCTGCTACGACTAAGTCTTTTCAACTCATGTCCCGTAACTGATGGATTTACCCTGCGTGCTATCGCCTCAGAAATCTCGTCCTGCACATCAAAGATGTCATCCATAGTACGGTCCCATTTTTCTGACCAAAGGTGATGATCATCCTCAGCGTCAATGAGCTGTGCCGAAATACGAACACGGGTCCCTCCTTTGCGAACACTACCTTCAACGACGTATCTAGCATTGAGTTCGCTAGTAACTTGTTTGAGATTTAGTGACTGTCCTCTGAATCTGAAACTGGAGTTTCTAGAAACTACTGGGAAGGTGCGCCATAGAGAAAGATTGGTTATAATATCTTCAGTAATCCCGTCCGCAAAGTATTCCTGCTCCGGATCACCGCCAATATTTGAAAACGGAAGTACGGCAATAGAAGGAGGTTTTTTGCTTGAAGATTTTTTTGTATCTTTTAATTCAGGAATATTTCTTCTAGATGCACCTTCGAATGTAACATCAAATGCGTGTAGAACTGTATTCTTGACAGTCTGCTCTCCTAGATCATGAAATTTGAAATTTGTCTTTCTGTTAACTATATCATGTACATTTTTTGACAGACATACTCCACCTGGCTGTGCAAATGCTTCGAGTCTTGCAGCAACATTGACTCCCTCTCCATAAAGATTATCTCCTTCAATTACCACATCCCCCATATTGATGCCTATACGGAAATCAAGCTCATCCTCTTCACTAACATAATTATTGCGCTCTTTAATCTTTTTTTGGAACTCTGAAGCGCAAATTACTGCTTCGACCGCACTTTGAAACTCTGCTAAGACTGAATCTCCAGCTACGTTGAAAATTCGCCCATGGTGTTCATTTATTAAGCCATCAATGATTTTTCGACAAGCCTTTAGATTATTGATGGTCTGAACTTCGTTTTCTTCCATCTTCGTGCTGTAACCCACAACATCTGTAGCTAAAATTACAGCAATTTTTCTTCTTGGAATAGAGTTTGCCATTTAATTTTTTATAATGAACATGAGCCAAAAAATATTCCCATACCTAATATCATTATTTAAGTAATTGATTTCTAAATTTTGGAAATACATTACCTCCAATTTTATAACACCAATCAATTTTTTTTACAATGTACGTGGGTCTTGCTTGAAGGGCTGCTGAATATTAACAATTATTAGCGAGGTACTGTCATGGAATTTAAGTGTTAAATTTTAAAAGTGAATTATGTAAAAATCCTTAATCGATATACAATTCATACTTTCACAAGGGCTTTATACTAAAGGATCTAATATTACTATAAAAAATTGATCTTCTCTTTCAAACTTAATCATCTGACAACTGAAACTTTTGTACCTGAAAATGTTTCATACCCAAGTGCTTCAAAGAGAGTAATCTCTTGAAAGTTTCCTGAATCTGTTCTTTTTACAGACTTCACTCCTCCAATTTTGTATTCTTTTTTTGAATCACCAAAAGTAACAATATCTCCTTTAGAAAACTCTGATGTTACTTTATTTAATAAAAATACATTCGATGTCGCCGAAGCATTACTTGTTGTATATCCTTTAGCCTTAAAAACAGAACAATCATTTGGATTTGCACTTACTGAAAAGATTTCAATATCATTTTTATCAAAGTAAGACCATTTCATTGCCACAAATTCATCCCTGTACCAGTATAATGCTTTATTTGTGCAATAATTATTTTGTTGCATATTTCGTAATATAATTTGAATATCCGGAATTTTCAATAAAGCTTTTTTTGACATATTTAACTTATAGAAATATTCTAATCCTCTTAAACCAAAAGGTTTCATGTCAAACAAAATAGTATTTTTATCAATTTTTTTTGGTAAGGTTGGTTTTGTACTTTCTGCAACTTTTGAAAGTTGAAACCATACCTCCTTGTTTGAAATTAACTTAGAAGCTATAGTTGTTTTTATAATGATAGTGGAGGAAATCGTAAGTAAAATAAATCTAAAATATTTCATATTATTTGATCTCTAAAATTTTTTTTGTAAGATAGTTATGTTAGTTAATGTGGCGCACCAGCCAGGACTCGAACCTGGAACCTACTGATTAGAAGTCAGTTGCTCTATCCAGTTGAGCTACTGGTGCTTACCCATAAAATCAACGGATTAGAAGGAAAAAGTGGCATATTCTCAAGCTAATTATAAACTAGATAAACTAGATGGAAAATCAACCATTTAGTTTTTTACATGCTCAAAATACTAGCATATAAACTAGATATATACTAGATGGAAAATTAGTATTCAAAGTCAGGATTTTCTTTTTTCAATAAATCCCGAATGGCTTTTTCAACGAACTTTTGTATTGAAACCTTGAACTCAATTTTTCTATTATAAGCTGGCAGGGTTTCTCTTATAGCCTCTAACAGCCTCTTCGTTTCATACTATGTCAATTTTAACCTTCTTCCTGGACTCTTCCATTTCTTTCTCCAGGAGTGTTAATGTTTTGGTGTGTTCAATCTCTGGCAGGATGTGATTTATCACTTTGTAGAACTTCTGAAAGTCTTCTTGAAGCTCCTTTATAAGGCGGGAGTGTTCCCTTAGTAATTCCCTGTCTTCTTCATCCATTTTATTCATGTTTCATTTTAGTGCATGAAATTTATCCAAGTTTTTGCCATGCATTTTTGAAACTGTGTCAAACCATTTTTTCATACGACTGTTATTACATCCATTGAACTTCTTAATTGCTCTATAAATCATATTGTGTGCTTCTTCCCTGATATCACGCCCAGACCTTTCTTCGTACTTCTTTTTCATTTTTGAGAATGTAATCCCCCATTTTTTTTCAGCAATTTATCAAGACCTCTAAGGTGATTATCTGTACGTATACCTTTTTGAAAACAAATTTCATAGTAAGCATCTGTTTGCAAAACTCCATATCCAAGTTTCCCGATTAATTTTGCATGCTTTTTCCATTTTTTAGTCGGCGCTGAAAATAAAATAGCAGGAATAATCAACGAAAGAAGAAGGGCTATGGTATAATTTTATATCATATTACCCTTTTACATTTTTTTATCAATGAAAGAAGAAATTTTTTTAAATACTTCAAATGGAGACAATTTGGTGGTATCTATGAGCAAATCAAAATTTGAGGGATCATTAATGTTAACTTTGTAAAGTTTGAGAAAGTTTTTCGTCATTGTATCCATTCTTTTTCTACTTGAAACAATACTATCCTTTATGTTGTCAGCACTTTCATTATACCTATGATCATCCTTAAGTATCCTCTCTGAAGCTTCTTCCAGGTCACAAATCAAACAAATGCGAATTGAATCAGGAACAAAATGAAATCCCAAATGTGCATCTAAAATAAAATTATCATTTTTTTCACCAAATTTACGTTGCTCTTCATCAATACGATTATCTACTTCTGGATGATTGGAAACGTAATCAACAAGAAATTTGGTTATATCATTAAATCCATGTTCTAGAGATAATTTTCTCATAAAATCTCCTGTACATTTTGTTGATAAGCCATAATGGTCTGCTAGCATTTTTCTTAATGTTGATTTTCCTGAACCAGGACTTCCAGCAAGAGTGATTTTCATGAAAATATTTATTCTATATTTTGAAGTTGCTCTCTAATTTTTTCTAATTCACTTTTTATTTCTACAACAGCTTGACTAATCTCGGCATTACTGCTTTTGGATGCAATAGTATTTACTTCTCGATTTAATTCTTGAATTAAAAACTCAGCTTTTTTGCCAACTTCAATTTGAGAAAAAATAGCATCCATATGCTTCAAGTGAGTCCGAAAACGCAGTAATTCCTCACTAATATCTAATTTTTCTGCATAAAGTACAATTTCCTGTTCTAACCTTTCAGGATTTATTTTTGTTTCAGACTTAAAATCTAAAAGTCTTTCCTCGAGCCGCTGCTTGAAATTTTCTGGCTCAGCAACTGAAATTTTTTCAATTGATTTTATGATTTTAGCACAGAGAGATAACCTATTTTGAATATCAATATGCATAACCTGCCCTTCTAATGACTTCATGTTTTTTAGGTCTTTTAATGCTTTGGTAACTGTTTTAGTAATTAATTTTACGCATTCTTCAGGGTGATCTTCATTTTTACTTTCTTCAATAACATTTACAGAAGTAAGGCTTCTGGCTTCAATACTTACATTTAACCCTGTCAAGCCTTCAAATTCTTTTAATAGCTCATTATATTTTTTTGCACGCTCATGATTCAGATGGATATCATCAAATTCATTAATTTTTTCTAATCTTAAGTAACAATCAATTTTGCCTCTAGAACAAATTTTCTTGATTTGTTTTTTAATTTCTAATTCTAATCTCTGCAAACCTGAAGGTAGTTTACAACGAATATCTAAAAAACGTTGGTTTACTGAACGAATTTCTACATGGCAAAACCAAGTACCCCATTGGGATTCCGCTGAACCAAAACCTGTCATTGAAATAGGCATATGCTGTATTTTAAAAAAATATAAATATTTATTATTTGATTATATCTTCTGGAATTGACAAAATTTTTCAATAAAGCTATTTTACTACTTTATAATTTAAAAGGGTAAAGAAATGACATTGATTAATACAATTAAATACATATCTTTATACTATCTTCGAGTTTTTCTAAGCAAATTCTTCTTCTCTCTTCCTGAAGATTTCATGAGATTTCGAAAAGATTGTGAAATTTTAGTAGAACGTTACAATTCTATATTAAAAGAAATCTCAACTTATATGAAGGATCACAGCAAAAGCGACAACACTAGCATGGCAGATACAGGCTTAATCCTTGATTATCAAGACACAGACACATTTCATATTATCGCAATCAAAGAAGACCTAGCTGTTTTGACAGATGATTGCAAAGAGTTATTAGAAAAGGCTCCTGAAGATCCTCATTTTTTGCATCTTCACAAAGAAACTAACAAAAACTATATAAATCAGCTCCAAGAACTCCGCCAATATTCTGTTCAAATAGAAAGTGCTTTAGAAGAATACGAAAAAAATATTCTTAAGATTGAAGAAGAAATTTCAAACGAAACTTTATGCAACTGACTAGTCAACTTAACCATTAATTTTTTAATATTTTTAAAGTTTTTTGTCGATCATTTATGGAAGTTTATCTAATTCATAAGCACTTGCAGATTCCATAAATTTCTGAAACCTCGCGAGAATTTTAACCGGATTTTCTAGTAACCCTTCAACTAATAGGGAATTCTCGTATAACTGCTCAACAGAATCTTGAAGAAAAGGATTTTTTTTATCCTTTTGAAGTATTTCTGAAAGATTCCGAATAATGGGATGATTCAAGTTTATTTCTAAATTTCTCTTTTCTCCTTTAAATTGATGGTCCATAACCTTCATCATTTTCTCCATTTGTGCTGTCATTCCATCTTTTGGAGTTACTAGAGAACAAGGACTATCAACAAGACGTTTAGAATCAGATACACCACTAACACGATCTTTTAGTTGGTTTTCGAAAAATGAAAGTATATCATTTTTTTCCTCTTTTGAAAGGGGAGACTCATTTTTCGAAATATTTTCTTCGTTTATACCCTCAATATCTTCTTGAGAAATATTTTTTAATTTCTTACCATCATATTCGCGCAAATCTGTGACCATAAAATCGTCAATTTGATCAGTCATAAATAAAACTTCCAAATTTTGTTTACGAAAAAATTCTAAATTTGGATTATGAAGAATTGACTCCCTTGAGCCACCCGTAACATAATATATATCTTTTTGCTCCTCTCGCATTCTCCCAACGTATTCTTTGAGAGAAACATTTGGTTTTGAATCCTCAGATATTGAGGAATTAAACCTTAATAGATCCATTAACCTATCTTTGTTTCTAAAATCTGAAGAAATTCCCTCTTTAATCATTGTTCCGTATTGATCCCAAATTTTTGAAAACTTATCTATATTCTGTGCAGCTAAAAACTCTAATTCTTTTAAAACTCTTAAAGTCAAACTACTTTTAATTTTTTCAATTAATGCATTTTTTTGCACACTCTCTCTAGAAACATTCAAGGGAATATCCTCTGAATCAACAACACCCTGAACAAAGCGCAGGTAAGGAGGGAATAAATTTGTATTGCTTGATTGAATCATTACTTTCTGGGCATATAAAGCAACGTCTTTACTTTCTCTAGAATATAGGACTTCATTACCAACTGATTCAGGAAAATAAAGAAGGGCATAATACTGTATAGGAGCGTCAATATTAAAATGTAAATGATGGATAGGGTCTTTTTGAGAATTGGAAATTTGTTTATAGAAATCATTATATTCTTCAGGATTTATTTCTGATTTAGGTTGAGTCCAAACTGCTTTTACCTTATTAATAACTTTGTCTTTGATCTTTACTGGGAAAGGTAAGTAATTAGAATATTTTTTAATTATAGTTTCTATCCTATGGTCATTTGTAAACTCTTTTGCATCTTCTTTAAGAGAAACGGTTACTCTTGTACCTCTCTTATCATAATCAACAGGAGTTATTTCATATTGTCCCCCACCGTCGGAAGACCATTGCCATGCCTCAGAATCGGCTTGCCATGACCTACTAATTAAATCTACACTATCAGCTACCATAAATGCTGAATAAAAACCAACACCAAATTGACCAATTAGATTTTCAGCCGACTTATTTTCTGATTGAGCTTGCTGCAAGAATTTAAGCGTACCTGAATTAGCAATAGTTCCCAGATTTGCTAGCAATTCTTCCTTGTTCATCCCACAACCATTATCTTCAATAATAATCTTATTATTTTTTTCATCAAATGATATTTCGATTTTTAATTCAACTTCCTTATCTAAAACATCTTTCTCAGTCAAATTTATTAGTTGGACCTTACTTAATGCATCTGAAGCATTTGAAACAAGTTCACGTACAAATATTTCTCGCTCTGTATAAAGAGAATGTACTAATATTTCCAACAGTTTTTGCATCTCAGCTTGGTACTTGTGTACCTCTGTATTTGGCTTAGTTTTTTTACTCATAAATAATTTTCCTAGATTACAAAAAAATTTTTGGTAGTAATTATAAATAAACAATTTTACTTTAAAACATCTAATTTTGGAAGAAAAAATTTTTTACTTTTTCAAAAACAGAATATAGAAATTAATCCAAAAAAAAATTGAAAGTTACCCCTGATAAGATTTATAAAAATTGTTTATGTTTACCTAGTTTTAATGACTATGATTTAAAATTTTAAAAACCTAAAAAAATTTTATAAAGAATACTTAAGTATTTACAATCTGATTCCTACATGAAATTTAAAATAAAATTTGCAGAAAGTAATAAAGATTTTTTTAACGCAAAACAACTTTTTAAAGAATATTCAGATTCTCTAGAATTCAGCCTCTCTTTTCAAAATATAGATAAGGAATTAGATAACCTCCCTGGGAAATATTCTAAACCCGATGGATGCATTATTTTAGCTTGGGACAATTTTGATTCTATTGGTTGTATAGGAATGCGTCCAATAGATGGACTTAAATGTGAAATAAAAAGACTGTATTTGAAACCTGATTATCGCGGACTTGGCTTAGGAATGCTTTTGACTAAAAAAATTATTTCATATTCAAAAGAAAGGAAATATGTAAAAGCTTATTTGGATACCACCAGTAAAATGAAAGAAGCTATTTCCATTTACAAATCATTGGGATTCGTCGAAATCACTCCTTACTATAATAATCCACTGCCAGATGTAATCTTCTTTGAACTTAATCTTGAAAATAAATTTAATAATAAATAATGATTTTGTAAGTACTTTTATTTGCTTTTATTAATTTTCTCCGTTATTATTCTTCCTGATAGGGAAGTAAAGTTTTTTATTTTATACAAAATATATATGGAAAGAACAATTATACCTATTGCAAGCGGCAAGGGCGGCGTAGGAAAAAGCTTTTTGGCTGCAAATTTAGGAATAGAGTTAGCCCATTCTGGGAAAAATGTTATAGTTGCTGATTTAGATTTTGGAGGTTCGAATCTTCATACATGTTTGGGGATTCACAATGTAAATCCAGGTATCGGAGATTTTTTAAGAGCTAGAATTGGTAATCTTGAAGATCAGTTAGTATCTACTGAGACAGAAAATCTTAGATTCTTAGCTGGAGATGTAAGAAGTCCATTTTTGGCTAACATGCATCATGCACAAAAAATGCGTCTAATTCACAACTTGAAGAGATTGGATTGTGATTTCCTTATTCTTGATTTAGGAAGCGGCAGCACTTATAACACTTTGGATTTTTTTGGAATGACTCAGTTGGGTTTAATGGTTACAACGACTGAGCATACTTCAACAATGAACATGCTTACATTCCTTAAACTCTTTGCTTTTAGAGTAATCCAAAGATCTCTACCTAGAAATATTTTTATTCAAGATAAACTAAATGAATTATATAATCTTTCTATAAAGGAAGATATTTTAACAGTAAGGGTTTTGTTAGATAAAATTTCTGAAATAGACAGGCAAGCTTCCCAAAAGGCTGAACAAAACTGGGTACGTTATAGACCAAGAATTATTTTCAATAAGTGTAATTCCCCCACTGAATTAGAATTACTTACAGTATTAGAAAATGCGCTTAATGAAAATTTGATGTTGAGAAGTGATTTTTTTGGTTGTCTTTTTACAGATTCTGCTGTTTCTAAATCTTTCCTTCAAAGAAAAAACTTAAAGATTATTGCCCCAGACTCTTTCATTCAAGAAGATATTGAGCTACTTACCGATAGAATAATTAGACTTTGGGAACAACCTATTAGAAATAGTGCTAACCTTCTCCAACATAATGCTAAAACTATTTTTGAAAAAAGACAAAAGGATGAAAGCTAATAATGATTCATCAAATATCTCCCGTATAAATTTAACTTTTGAAGGGGAAGTTCAAGGAGTAGGATTTCGTTATTTTGTGAAAAAAAAAGCTGACTCTCTAGGTATTTATGGTTATGTTAAAAATAAAAAAGATGGATCCGTTTTTGTTAATGCTCAAGGTAACATAAGTGCCTTAGAACGTTTAACAAAACTTTGTCAAATAGCGACACCAAATTCTAAAGTTAAAAATGTGGTAAAAATTCATAAACCTATTGAAAATATTAGAGAATTTAGAATTATTTTTTGAAAAAATAAATTTTTAATCATTTTTAAAATTTATTTGGAATAATTATTTTTTTTATAAAATTTCATTTAGTTTTTTAGAAAAAAGTTCTTTATTAAACGGTTTAACCAAAAATCCACTCGCTCCTGCTTTTGAACCAGAAATAATAATTTCAGCTACTGAAGATTCAATTGCTATTAAAACAGGAATATTTTTTAACAAATGATCCGCTTTGATTTGTGTAAGCAATTCTAATCCTGACATTTCTGACATTTCCCAACTTGTAATAACACAATCAATTATTTTTGACTTAAGATTAGCCAAAGCAGAAAACCCATTAGAGACGTCAATAGTATTTTTAAATCCCAACTCATTGAGAATATTTTTGATAACCAATCGACTTATCTGTAAATCATCAACAATTAAAATTCGCATAAATTTTACATTAAGAACCTTTAATATTTTTTAAAATATTCTTGAGAATATTTAACAAAAATCATAAATTAAATTTTGTATTAAAAAAATTTAATGTACCTGCAAACGCTTATCTGCAATCGCAAGTTGATCTGAAAGCATACATACAATATTCTCGAAGAATTGAGCAGCTATCCTTGGTTCTTGCTCAGTTAATATTAGTAAATTATTTTTTGTATATTGAACTAAAATAGAATCTTTCCTTGCAATTGCACGAGCACTGGACGATTCCCCACCAGAGCAAAGAACATACTCCCCAATTAAATCAAATTCCTTTCTTGTCCAACAATATCCAACAGCAAACTTGTCACTTCTACGCGAAACAGTAGATTCAATTTCTACCTCCCCTGAAATAATAAATAAGTATTCTCCTCTTTTACTTCTAATTTTTGATAATTTTTTACCTCTTAAAACTTTATATTTTTCTCCAAAATAGAGTAATTTTTGACGTTTTTTTTCTCCAAAATTTTGCCAAATTTCGATTGGATTTATTAAGATCTCTTTTTGCTCCAAATCTCCTTCATTTGTCAACTTTGCAAGGCTTGATAAATTAAATATTTTTTGATTAAGCAACCTTTCATCAGTTTCTTTTAGAGAATTTTGAAGGCGGTTAGAAAGATTTAAAAATAATTTTGCTGCAATTTTTGGGTTACGTTTTTTTAACGGCTCTAAACAATCTCTATTTACAACAAGCAATCTAGTTTTTTCTGCAGATTCCGCACTAGCACTCCTTTCAGTTTTTCTGAACAATCCCATTTCTCCAAATGTATTCCCCTTTTCTAAACGAGCTAAGTCAGTACGATTCCCATTTTTTTGCATAAAAATTGAAATAGACCCTTCAAGTATAACGTACATTTCATTACCAATTTCTCCCTCTGAGAAAAGCAAAGTCCCTGGGGTTAAGTCTTCTGTATATGCCATCAGACTAGCAATTTTTGCTTCTCTAACTGTCATATTCTGAAATAAATCTATCCCTTCTATAAATTTTTCATCAAACTTTAAACCAACGTAATCCCAAACGGTTATTAATCCAGTTTCCATTACCACTGATGGTAAGAAAGTCATGTCTATTGCTAAACAAGCTAGTAAAGTGAGTGCAGTAAAAGTTCCAAATAATACTATAGATTCCATATCGGACAATACAAAAAGTATAAAGCATGCGAATAAAGCCGTAGTTGAAAACAGCATAGGTCGACCTACAATCGGTAAGGTTTTTAACGATGCTTCCCTTTTATTTCTTAGCTTATTAGCATTTTCATTGTAGTGACTTAGAAAATGAATTGTATCATCAACTCCTATTCCCAAAGCAATTGCAGCAATTACTGAAATTGTTACACCTATCGGAATATCAAGCCATCCAAGTGAACCAAAAAATATAAGAATTGTAATAACATTTGGAAAAAGAGCTACCACTCCCATTTTCCATGAAAGAAAAAGCAATGAAAGAATTACAAATACGATTAAAAGAGCCAAAATTACGCTATTTATCTGCCCTTGAGCGATATTATTTGCTGATTCGCTTGATAGAATCCCTCCCCCCGTGTAACTGAATTGCAAATAAGGTAAAAATTTTGGAATTTTTTTAGTAAGTGTATCTCTTAACTCTAAAAAAGAAGTAGAACCGCTAGTCCTCATTCTAATAGTTATTTGCAAAATATTTTCATCTTCACTTAAAAATTTTGGGCCGTTTTTACTTGTTTCTTCAAAAAATTTAGTTACTTCTTCATCAGTTAGTTTTTCCAATCCTCTCCTATAATGGGAAAGAACATCAACAGGAGAATGAATTTTATCAATTTTAAGACCGTTTATGAGCCCGATCTCATTTGTCTCATTTACCTGAAATAACCAATCTTGTAAATTTCTTAGTCCATAGATTGTCTTTGCAGTTTTTAAGGGGTTATTTATAGAATCTTTATTATTTTTAACATTATTTTTTGACCTAAACAGTAATCGTATTGAATCCGTCCCAGATAATTCATTTTCAATTAACTTTAAGTCTTGCACTAGGGAACTGTTTTCAGGAAAAGTCTTGGTAGAACTGTTAATACTCAGTTTTAACATTCCTAAAGCTGATAACCCTGCAATCACAATCCAAATTAAAATTAAGCGTTTTGAATGAATTCTTAACCACTCTACGATTATTTCAAACAATCTGTTGAGAAAGCCTCTCCTATTTCCCTTTGAAACAAATTCAGGAATACGAATAAATTTAAGAAAGGCAGGCACCAAGGTAAGGGTAAATAAATTAATTGATACTATACCAACACTTGAATATAAACCCAATTGTTGTACAGCTGGAATTGGGCTAACAACAAGTGCTATAAATCCAGCTACAGTGGTAATTGCAGTTACAGTGACAGGAATACTTACTGAACGAAGAGTCTCAAAAATTTTCTTTTGAGCCAGATTCGAATGTTCATCTCTCTGATTAGAATCCATAATGATTTTTGATTCTATTTGATATTGATTGAGGAACTTAATAACATAAGCACTACCAACACATATAATTATTGGAGCGCAAGCCATTGTAACTAAATTAAGCTCATCCCCAATCCAACCTATTATGCCTGCTGTCCAAAGAATACCTATCAACACAACTGAAACGGGAATGATTACTATCTTAATACTTCGAAATGAAACTAAAAGTACTACCACAATTAATAATATGCTTAAAGGAAGAATAAGTTTCATATCATTTTGAATCAAAAGTGCAGCCTTGTTAATTTGTCTAGATTGTCCCGCATATGCGATTCTAAGAAAATCAAAGTTTTCTGAACTATCTTTATTTTTCTGTAAAATAGACTTTAAAATTGATTGAGTTTTAGCTGACTCTGGTTTTGATCCAGAATTAAAAGAAATAATTATTGCAGTTGTAGTTAAGTTTTTTGAAAGTAAATCACCTTGAAAAAGTGGATGGTGTTTAAGGACATTAACAATATTGCTTATTTGTAATTGTGCTTCAGAATAGATTACTTGGGAGTTTATTTTTGATTTTTCTGGGTTACAATTAAAAAAAGACTCAGATAAAGTATCATCATTAGAAATTGTGTCATCGTTACCATCTAAGTCATCTTCTAAACTATCTACCAGATCATCTTCTAAACTATCTACCAAATCCTCTTCAGAGTCTAAAAATGAAAAATTTTCTTTATTTTCATTTTTTAAACAAGAAATTTCATACTGATATTTTTCTAATATTGAATAACAAAATGAACCAATTCCCATTTTATGGAAATAAGATTTGCCTGAGCATTCACCAGTTGCTTGAGGAATATCAAGAATAGTTAGTATTTTAGAAACTCCAGGAACTTTTGATTTTATATCTGATTTCAAATTAGACAATTTTAGAAGAATATCTAAACCTATTGGCTTGTCTTCTAAATTTTTAAGTGCAATAACGACTACTTCTTCACTTCCAAATACTTTTCTCGCCTCTAAGAATTGTTTGTAAGCGCCTGAGTCTCTCTCTATGAAAGGTTCAACGGTACTATTTATTCTTAAACTCCCGCTATCTCTATCAAAAAGGCCTTCTTTTGCTTTTATGAAAAAAAATATACTAAGCACAAAAACAAAAAAAATAATAAATCTTGGATATTTGTTTAAGCAAATAAAGAATCGTATAAACATAACTTCAGTATGCTTTAAATTTTTGGCTATATGTCAAAAAAATCTGATTCGTTTTGATTTTGTCATTAAGCATTTTTTGATCTTCGGTTTCCAGTCGAAAATATTTTAGTTCAAGCTCCATATTTTCTTTAAAACGCTCCCATGTAAATAATGACGCAAAACCCTTCTGCTTAAAGGGCCATGTTTGATAACTCAAAAGTGTTATCCTTAAAGAATTATCTGGTGTTTTAAGTACTGCAACTCCTGAAACTTGATTTCGAAATAGATCCCTTTTTTTTGAAACAAGATATGATTCATTTTCATATAAAAAAATGTGAGTATTTTCTGGAACATCATACCACTTTCTATGGGAAAATAGCATCAGCCAATAAAAATATGGAAAAGTTCTTTCAAAAGAAGTTGATAATGCAAAATGTGGTGCACTAAAAGTTGAAAGTCGAACTACTTTTCCCTCTGGAATTTCATAGGAATATAAATTTCTTTTTTTAAAATAACCAGATTCAAACTTCCAAACCATGTCTGTCCAAGTTGCATCAATTTCTAGAGTTAGGAAATCAGATCTAGTTTCTTTCTCATTATAGTTTGATAGCATATCTTCAAATGAACCTTGTAAAGTAGTTCCATTATCACCTACTTTCTTATACTCTAGTTTTATATATGGATTGGAATCAAACCAGTGAAACATTCCTATCCTAGTATCCATTATATCCCCTGTCCATTGATATTGCAGACCATAATAATCCCTTAAAAATGACACTTTGCTATCTTCATTCCCTTCTTCTTTTTTTTCCACTTCTTCGCGAAACTCGGCAAAACGCATACCAAAAGTTTGTTGTCTAACTGGTGACAGGTACAATGTAGCCGTCTGTTCTCCACGATACCAATTATATCTTATAGAAGGAATAGCATCTTTTGAGTCATCAGGATCGAATGTATAAATACCCATAATATTGTTCATGTGTAAAACGTCTATCACCTTATCTAAATCAACTTTACCCAAATTAAATATCTGGGTTCCATATCTAATTTGATGCGAGCCAACCCTGTAATTTGAATATATTTCTCTTACAGTAGCAAAACCATCAAATATCCTTTTTTTCTGTATTTCATAGTTTTGAGAAAAACTAACTGAAAGACGAAAATAATTGTACATTTGGGGAGATGTCTGGACTTTTACGGATTGGTCATATGTTGTTACTAAGCGTAATTCTTTTATTTCAGTTAATAATGGATCCAAAACAGAAAGACCTTTAGTTTCGCTTCCTCCCAGCATTGTTTTAACTTCATGACTAAAAGATACTTTAGGTGTATATTCCTCTTCTAACATATTTTCTTGATTCTCACTTCTTTCATTTTCTTTAAAATCGTAATTAGATTTATTAACTTCTCCCCCTTCTGAGCTCTCCAATAAATGGTCTTGCTCTAAATTAAGATCACTTCCATCCTCGTCAAATGGATCAGACTCAAAACCCAAGTCATCTTCAGACTCTTCATTTTTAACCTCCTTGATATTAGATGCAGATTCATCTATGTCAAAAGGATCTGATTCCAAACCTAAATCAATTTCTGACTTATCAATATTTACTTCATCTATTTCAGAAACAGATTCATCTGAATCAAAAGAGTCTAACTCCAAACCTAAATCAGTTTTAATTTCTTCTAAAGTCACTTTTTGAATACCAATTCCTGATTCATTTTCTTTAAAGTGATTTGATTCTGAGCCGGAATTAACACCGTCAAATTCTAGATTATTTTTTTGAAAAATAGTTTCTGATTCGGATTCACTGCTATCCAAAAAATCTTCCTCAAACCTTAATTCTGATCCAGATTCTTCTATATTTCCTTTTCGAATATTAGATTCTGATTTTTTACTAATTTTTGGATCTACAACAAAGCCTAATTCTGAATCAGTATCAGATAAAATATCTTCTATTAAAACTTGGTTTGACTCTATTTTTAAATGAGTCTTTTCCAATGTTTTTATTTTAAATTCTGATGTTCTATTTTCCTGGGTATTAGCTTTAAGAGATGGGACTAAAAATAAAATTATTAAAGAAGGAAAAAATAATTTGACACAAAATATCCATTTCATAACATGGCAAAAAAAAAATGATAATTCTGAAGTGCTAGCTAAAAAATTTTCAGTCAGTGCTGAATAACGATTCATGTGGCACATTTTTTAAGTTAGGATCGTCAGATATATTTAAATAAAGTCTAAGTTTACCATTCTTTTTATTTATGTGTGTAAGTGTTTCATAAACAAATTTTTTCTCATTTCCTAGTGTAGTTCGTACTCTCATAACCGATGAGAACCATTGACCATCAACTTTGACATAATACTTTGGATAAAAACGATAAACTTTCCGAAGAACATTTTCTGAGTAAAAATTCATTAATATAGGGACTCCTTTTTTTTTATCATAGAAACTAACAACTTTTTCATAACTAACATCACCTCCAACTTCTCCTGAATCAATTTTAGTCTCAATTTTAAAGAAATTTGGATTTTTTAGTTTAGAACAACTAGATTCCTTACCAAATTTAGAAGTTAAAGTAAAATCTTCAGAATCTATGTTTGTTCCTGGGAAAATAGAGCTTTCATCTGAAGGAAAACTTCGACAATTTTCATTTGACACTGCACTACAACTAGAGCAAATGAAGCGTCGTCCTCCTCTTTTTATAACACATCTTGGTGCATTCGGCCCTTTTTCAGCAAAAATGCGACTTTTATTTTTATATTTCAATATATGCAGAATTTCTTTTTCAGATGCTCGTTTTTTCTTTGATTTACATCCTTTATTTTCACAAGCATCTATAATCAAAGTTAAGCTAACATTTTTATGAAGCAAAGGACTAGATAAATAAGATTTTTCTAAAAACTGACTAATCTTATTTGTTGTTTTTAAGTCCTCACAACTAATCGCAGTTGCAATATTGTGAAAACATATAAATAAAAAAAAGATAATTAAAAAAACGTTAAATATTTTTTTCATAATTTTTTTAATGACACCATCTTTTTATTAACTTCATGGAGATATTGGCAAATACTAGCCGAATAAATATTTGAGAACAAGTCAAAATGAATTGTAATATTAATTTTTTAAAAATAATATCTTCTATTGTCAATCAACTTGACTTTCTGAATACAAATTTTCAATACTAAAAACGTTGATTTATTTGAATTTTCCTATATAAATTTTTTTTGGCTCTTTCTATATTTTAATTTATATAACTCATAAATATTAACAGAAAAATGAAGTCCGACTATTAAAGAACAACCAAATTTATAAAAATTTAATAACAAACCTTTAAAGCAAAATATTTTTCCTCTAAAAAAATATTTTATAAAAAATGTGAGAATATCATTATAATATTAATTTTTAGAAAATACTTATTTAAAGAAAAAAATTATTTTTTCAACAAAAGTTAGATCATGAGAAACTACCCAGTTACCATCTTTAGAGCTATCTTAATATTATTTTTTTCGATTTTAATTTCCGGTTGTTCTTTCCACTACAATAGAGGGTTAGAATTAGAAGCAGAGGAACGCTGGGAAGAAGCGGCCATAGAGTATCGTTTAGCTTCAATTGAAGATCCTGAAAATCAAGATATTCTAGATTCGCTGAATAGAACATACAAACGTGTTTCAATAGAAAATTTTGAAGCATATAAAAAATATTTGGAAAAAAGAGAGTTCAAGAAAGCATACAAAAGACTTGATGCTACTTTAAACCAAAATCCAGAATTTAAAGAAGCAATTTTGGAAAAGAACAAATGGAAACAATTATTAATTTCAGGTAAAGTTGAATTTGAATTTAACAAATTATTTTCTAATCTTAGGTTAGCAGATGAAATGATTCTGCAAATAAAAATCAATACTCCCCAAAATAAATTGTTAACAGGAAATATTTCTGGAGAAACAGGAATTTTTTTCATAGAGGAAGCATTATATGATTTTAATTTGTCTCAACTTGCAGAATTTACTATCAACTGTATTGGCCTAAAAATAACACGTAAATCACCTTCGGGAATTCTTAACGATGAATTCAAAAAATTTGTGAATTTTAGAGAATTAACTCCAATAGAAGTGAAGGGTAGAATCAAAATTAAAACTTTAAAATCACAAAAAAATATTTTAGATCATAGGCCTAGCCTTATAAGTAACAAAAAAGAAATTGAGGCTTGGTTCCCTCCAGATCTGTTCAGATACAAAATACATTTATTTAATAATTCCGCAAAAATTATTTCTGAACTAAAAAGAAGCGAGTTTGCCCCTTCAATCATATATATTAATACATCTGACAATAGAGTAAATATAGACTTCGGTGTAAACAAAATAACAATGGATGATTCAACTAGAAAATGGAGTATCTTCAGGAAAAAATATCGAACTATTAATGATGACTATTATTACAAACTTGGAGCTAACATTGCCTTATATTCATATTTTTTTTACGACAATATATTAAAATTTGTTCAATAATTTTTTTAATTCTTGAAATTGAAAAAAATTCTAATTCTTAATTTTTTATATTATTTTGAATGGTAGTGACTTTTGTTGAATTACTGGGTTATTTTTGCCATCCAGGGACAAAAAAATTTCATTTTTTCCAAAATCATTTTTTATCATTCCTATTCCTTTAAAAAATCCTCTTATAGAAAATTTACCCAAACTTGTAATTTTTCCTATTTCTTCAAAATTATGAAAAAGAGATTCTCCAACTTCTGTTTTGATATTTTCAGGAATTTTTAACCAAACAGAAATCCAATTAGCGTGTCCTCTGTGGAACATTCTTGCGTGGGTCTCTTGTCCTATATAACACCCTTTATTGTAAGAAATGTGGTCTCCTAAACATGCTTCTTGAGGGAAATTACCAGTATTGTAATCTATCCCTATCCTCGGGATTCCTTCTATAATCCTTATTTCATCGAATGAACTAAGGCTTACAAATCCTGCATCATTATCATTAATTATTTTTTCTACAAAATTTAGCAAAACCTTCATATGAACAAGATTTATTATCCGCTCTGTTCCACCCAAATTAAATTGAACTGAAAATACAGTTGAATTTTCAAACCCCCATTCATACCTTCCCAATAAATAACCCATTTTTTGAATTAAGTTAATGGATTTTGGTCCGATTAAGTCGATGCGAAGCATCTCCTCTCTATTTAGTAGCCTTAATTCTAAGTTTTCTCGTACATGAAAACTATCCAAAATAGTACCTACTGACCTTCCATCTCCAGGATCACAAATAACAACCCATTCTTTTTCCCGACTACGAAAAATTTTGATATGATGAGTTATTTTACCTTTATTGTCGCAAATCAAACTGGATTGTATTTGTCCTTTTTTCAAACTCAAAACATCACTAGTAACAAGCCCTTGTAAAAAAGATCCCGCATCTTCTCCATTTAAAGCAATAAGCCAACAAGATTTGAGGTCAAATAATCCACAATTATTAATGAGAAGATTGATTTCTTCAGAAAATCTGTCAGAATAATTGAGCGTAAGACCAGCTCCACTTTCAAATTCTTGAATATTACTTCCTAATTTCTGGTGGAGAGTATCTATTTTTTTATAAATATCCATAAATTTTTTATAAATTATTCTAATTATAAGTGTAGAATCATAAATTAGTAAACAAAATTAATTAAAAAAAAGGATAAGAAATGACCAAATTGATTTCGGGCAAAGAAATAAGTACAAAAATCAATGAAAAAATTAAGAAAGAAGTAAAAAATCTAAAATCAAATGGTATTAATCCTTGTCTTGCGGTAATACTTGTTGGAGAAGATCCAGCTTCTCAAGTTTATGTTCGAAACAAAAAGAGAACTTGTGAGAATTTAGGAATCAAATCAATAGGACACGATTTACCAGCTTCAACAAACCAAAAAGAATTAGAAGCTCTAGTAAACGATTTGAACAATGACAATTCTGTTCATGGAATACTTTGCCAATTCCCCTTGCCAGAAAGACTAGATGAAAATAAAATAATTCTTACTATTTCACCAGAAAAAGACGTTGACGGTCTACATCCGTTTAATGCAGGATTAATCGCAATGGGACAACCTAAATTCATTTCCTGCACTCCGTTCGGGGTATTACAAATGCTTAAACATACTGGAATTGAAACTTCAGGGAAAAATGCTGTAGTTCTTGGTAGAAGCAATCTAGTAGGTCGCCCAATAGCTACCTTACTTTCAAGTAAAGGATGGGATTCAACATTAACTGTATGTCACTCAAGAACATCAAATTTAGAAGAGTATACTCTCAAGGCAGATATTCTTATTGCCGCAATTGGGATTCCCGAATTTGTTAAACAAAAAATGGTGAAACCTGGAGCTGTTGTTATTGATGTAGGTATTAATAGAAAAAATGATACCACTAAACCAAATGGGACTAAACTTGTTGGAGATGTGGATTTCGAAGAAGTTAAATCAATAACATCATATATATCTCCTGTTCCTGGTGGTGTCGGCCCCATGACAATTTCAATGTTAATGGCTAACACTGTCAATGCATGTAGATGGCAAAATGGATTAGAAGGTATAAATTTATGAAATTTTAAATTACTTAAATTATAAAAAATAAATTCTTTGAAAATCTTCTATCAAAAATTTTAAAATATAATTTTTTAAAAATATCTTAATTTGTTTGTTTTCAAAAAATAATGATTGAATCTTCTCTAAAATTAAAATATATATACATTGTTCGTTTACTTTGTTGTGGGTGCGATCAGGGGATATTCCCATACCTCTTTTTGAAAATTTAGGAGGTTTTTGAGAAACTTTGCCGTAAAAAAATTCGGAGATATATAGGAGTATATTATGAAAAGATTTATTACAATGATCTTGTCAACTGGGGTAGTTATTTGGAGTGCTTCTCTAGTAATGGCATTCAAACCAGCTGTACTATTTGACATGGGTGGTAAATTTGACAAATCATTCAATGAAGGTATTTGGAATGGATTAGAAAAATTTCGAAAAGAAACCGGAATAAAATACCGAGAATTTGAAGTTAGACAAGAAGCACAAAGGGAACAATTTTTACGAAAGCTTGCAAGTAGAGGATCCGATCCTGTGATAGCAGTAGGGTTTGGACAAGCTGCTGCTTTGACGAAGGTAGCAAAAGAATTTCCAAATACTAGATTCAGCATAATTGATATGGTTGTAGATCTTCCAAATGTTCAATCTATAATTTTTAAAGAACACGAAGGATCTTTCTTAGTCGGGGTTCTGGCTGCAATGAAAAGTAAAACGGGTAAAGTCGGTTTCGTTGGTGGAATGGATATTCCATTAATTCATAAATTTGCATGTGGCTATGTACAAGGCGTAAAACACATTAATTCTGGAACTACAGTTTTTCAAAAAATGACTGGTACTACCCCTGCAGCTTGGAGTGATCCCGCCCGTGGAGCACAATTAGCAAAGACAATGTATGATAGTGGTGCAGATATTGTTTATGCAGCTGCTGGAAGTACTGGACTTGGAGTGTTGCAAGCTGCTGCTGATAATAAAAAACTTTCCATTGGAGTAGATAGCAATCAAAATCATATTCAGCCTGGATCAGTATTAACGTCAATGCTAAAGCGAGTAGACGTTGCGGCTTATGAAGTTTTTAAAACTGGATATGATGGAACTTGGAAGCCAGGATTCAAGATTTTGGGACTGGCTGAAGATGGTGTAGGTTGGGCATTAGATGAGCATAATGACAATCTAGTTACTGGCCAGATGAGATCAAAAGTAGAACAAGTTAGAAATGATATAATTGCAGGAAAAATTAAAATTCATGATTACATGAGTAATAATAAATGCCCTGTTAACTAAGAAAAAATTTTTGGAGGTGTAAGTATTTTTACTTGCACCTCGTCTTAAAGTTTAAAAGATATATATTTCAAACAATGAAAACCTAAATGTTTATTACACATTATTATCTCCTCCCAAAATGTTTCCCCGCCAAATAATCATAGACACCGACCCCGGACAAGATGACGCAATAGGAATTTTGTTGGCATTAGCTTCGCCGGAAGAAATCAGTATTCTAGGTATAGTGACTGTCGCTGGTAACGTCCCATTGGAATTGACTTCAAAAAATGCAAGAATGCTTTGTGAATTAGCAAAAAAAAAAGATACTAAAGTTTTTGCTGGGTGTTCTCGCCCTTTAATTCGTCCCCTTATTACAGCAGAACATGTTCATGGTAAAACAGGATTAGATGGAGCTAATCTCAAATCTCCTAAAATCTCATTGCAAGAACAGCATGGAGTAGATTGGACTATTGAAACTCTAATGCAAGCCAAAGACAACTCTGTAACAATTTGTTGCTTTGCTCCACTTACTAACGTTGCTACAGCAATTGTGAAAAAACCAGAAATACTTCCAAAGATTCAAGAAATAATACTTATGGGTGGTGGTTTTTTCGAAGGTGGAAACATAACTCCTACCGCAGAATTTAATTTTTTTGTAGATCCTCACGCTGCTAAAATAGTTTTGGACTGTGGTCGCCCCATAGTGATGCTACCACTTGATGTGACTCACAAAGCTTTAATGGAGAAAACATGGCTTGGTCGACTTAGAGATTTAGGAACTAAAGTTGGAGACGCAGCATATGGAATGCTGAGCTATTATGAAAGATTTGATATAAAAAAATATGGATCAAATGGAGGACCACTTCATGATCCAACAGTCATAGCCTATCTAATTCAAAAAGATCTTTTTAAAGGAAAGTACGTCAATGTTGAAGTAGAAATAAATTCAGAACTCACCATGGGGATGTCTGTAGTAGATTGGTGGAAAGTCTCAGATCGTATTCCAAATGTAACATATATAAATCAAATTGATGCTGATGGATTTTTTCAGCTTATTATTGAAAGACTTTCGAGATTGTAAGAACTAATATTAGTTTGAAAAATTTTTTTGATCAAAATAATCGAATCTTAAAGTAAAAAAATAATGACAGCTTTAGCCATAGAACTTTCAAAAATAAATAAAAAATTTGGAGAAATTTGCGCAAATAAAGATGTTTCTCTTGAAGTTGAATCTGGAACAATTCATGGAATAATAGGAGAAAATGGGGCTGGGAAATCTACTTTAATGAGTGTGTTGTATGGCTTTTACCAAGCAGATACTGGTAAAATAAGTGTTCATGGTAAAACTAAAAAAATAAAAAGTGCATACGATGCTATTAATTCTGGAATTGGTATGGTCCATCAACATTTTATGCTTGTTGACAATTTTACAGTTTTGGAAAATATTGTACTAGGAACTGAAACAGGTTTTTCTCTAAAAGATTCATTAGTCAGGTCTTCAAAACAGCTTAGGCATATAGAAGAGGAATATCATCTTGAAGTAGACATTGATGCTAAAATTAGCTCTTTACCTGTAGGGCTTCAACAAAGAGTTGAAATTCTTAAAGCACTTTATAGAGGTGCTGATATTCTAATTCTTGATGAACCTACAGGCGTATTAACTCCTCAAGAAGCAGATCATCTTTTTAGGATTCTTTCTGAGCTTCGCGACCAAGGGAAAACAGTAATTTTTATTACTCATAAACTTAGGGAAATCATGGCAATTACAGATAACGTTTCTGTTATGAGAGGTGGTGAAATGGTTGCTCATAGAAAAACTCATGAAACCAATAAGGAAGACCTTGCTGAAATAATGGTGGGTAGAAAAGTACTACTGCAAATTAATAAAGCAAATTCAAACCCAGGAGAAACAATTTTAAATGTTGAAAATGTTAACTTTATTGATAATGCAAATGTTCACAGAGTTAAGAATGTGAGTTTTGAAGTTAAATCTGGAGAAATACTTGGTATTGCAGGTGTTTCCGGTAACGGACAGTCTGAACTTATGGATATTATTACAGGTGTAAGGAAACTTCAAACTGGTAAAATAAAAATTAACAGAAATATTATCACCCCTGAAATGAACTTAGACTCTTCCTCAATAAGAAATTTTGGTTTAGGTCATATCCCAGAAGACCGACAACGAAGAGGACTCGTAACAGATTTTTCTGCAAATGAAAACATGATTTTAGGACATCATAAAGAATCCTCTTATAACAGTTTTTTTGAGATGAACAAAAATTCCATTGTCAAAATTTGTGAAAATAATATGAAAAGGTTTGATGTTAGGCCATTAAATCCATATTTAAAGGTTTCATTATTTTCTGGTGGTAACCAGCAAAAACTAGTTGTAGCTAGAGAAATCGCAAAAGATCCTAAAATATTGGTAGTTGGTCAGCCAACTAGAGGAGTCGATATAGGTGCTATTGAATTTATACATAGACAGATTATAGATTTAAGAGATGCAGGAAAGGCCGTTTTATTAATATCTGTTGAACTCGACGAAATATTATCTTTAAGCGATCGAATATTGGTCATGTTTGAAGGTCAAATTATGGGTGAAGTTTTATCAAAAGATGCGAATGAAAGAAAAATAGGTTTACTTATGGCTGGAATAAACGAAAAGAAAAATGAATGAAAACCAATCAAAAAATATAATAGTCACTTTAATTACAATAACTAATCTTTTAGTTGCTTTTTTTATATCTGGAATTGTAATTTGGGCACTTGGAGAAGATCCATGGTTTGCCTTAAAAATAATGCTTTATGGAGCATTTGGTTATGAGGAAGGTTTAGGATACACTCTCTACTACACAACAAATTTCATTTTCACTGGACTAGCATTTGCTATAGGGTTTCACTGTGGATTATTCAATATTGGAGCTGAAGGCCAGGCATATATTGGGGGATTAGCTGTAGGACTAATATGTCTTTGGTTTGAAAATTGGCCAATTTTGTTAGTCTTTCCTATGGCAGTAATGGCGTCAATTATTTTTGGAGGACTATGGGGAGCTATCCCAGGATATCTAAAAGGTAGGCATGGTAGTCACGAGGTAGTTACTACAATTATGTTCAATTTTATTGCTTCAGTTGTTATGGTATATTTACTATCGCATGTTTTAAGACCTCCACAAGAAATGTCACCAGAATCAAGAGATTTTGCAGAAAAAGTTTGGATTCCTCAAATGCATGAAATATTTGGTTGGTTTGGCATAAAAATAACCCAAACTCCTTTAAATGGAACATTCTTCTTTTCCTTAATTTGTTTATTATTAGTCTGGCGCTTTATATGGTATACTCGCTGGGGATATGAGATAAGAACTGTCGGATCGAGCGAAACAGCAGCAGTGTATGCTGGAATAAAAGTTTCTCGTAACATTATTATAGCTATGACTATTGGTGGAGGATTATCAGGATTTGTTGGAATAAACGAAATAATGGGATCCAGTCATAGAATAATGTTAAATTTCCAAGAAGGAATAGGATTTACAGGGATTGCAGTTTCTCTAATTGGTAGGAATCATCCTTTAGGAATATTTTTAGCTGCACTATTGTTCGGGATTCTTTATCAAGGAGGAGCAGAACTTTCTTTTGAAGTTCAATCTATTGATCGACACATGGTAGTTCTAATTCAGGGACTGGTCATACTGTTTGCGGGTGCTCTTGAAAATCTTTTTAGACCTCAAATAGAAAATATGGTAAAAGATTATTTAAAATAAATTTCCTAACAATGACAAGAGATTACTAATTTTAAAATTTATTTAAATTAAGAAATTTTTTATGTGGCATGACTTAATATTAATATTAGACGGAACACTAAGGATTTCAATACCATTTATATTTGCTGCAATGGGAGGAATTTTTGCTGAAAGATCAGGTGTAATTGATTTTGGATTAGAAGGGAAAATGTTAGGAGGAGCTTTTGTTGCGGCAACTGTAGCACACTGGAGTCAATCTGCTTGGTTGGGACTATTTGGTTCTATTTGTATTGGAGTCATTTTTTCATTAATTCACGGATATGCAAGTGTCACTAAAAGAGGGAATCAAGTCGTATCATGCGTTGCAATCAACATTTTCGCAATGGGTCTTACAGTTGTATTGGCTAATGCATGGTTTGGAATGGGTGGAACAACTCCCCAACTTCCTAAAGAGGCCAGATTTCTTCCAATTGAGTTGCCTTTTGCAGAAGATTTACAAAACTTACCTTTAATAGGTAAATTATATTTTGAACTAATTAGTGGTCACAATATTTTGGTTTATATTGCTTTTATTACTGTTCCATTAACTGCCTGGTTGGTTTTTAAAAGTAGTTTTGGTTTAAGATTACGTGCGACTGGTGAAAATCCTTTAGCCGTTGATACTACTGGAATTTCAGTAAATAAAATTAGGTATCAGGCTTTAGTATTAAACGGAATACTTGGTGGGATGTCTGGTGCATATTTATCTACAGCTCATCTAGGTTTTTTTGTAAAAGATATGTCAGCTGGAAAAGGTTATTTAGCTTTAGCTGCTATGATAGTAGGAAATTGGAAACCATTTTATGCCATGTTTGCATGTTTATCTTTCTCTATTTTATTTGCTATAAAAGACAAACCAGAAATTTCAGAAATTCTAAAAGATTTTGTACCTGTCAAACTTCTTGATAGCATTTTGGAAATGTCACCATATATACTCACCGTGGTAATACTTGCTGGTTTCGTAGGAAAAGCTATCGCCCCAAAGGCTATAGGAAAACCATTTTCTAAAGAAAAATAATAAAAATGATAGGAATTAATTCTATTGGAACATATTTACCAAAAAAAAGGGAATCAAATTTTGATAATTTAAAGAAATTTGAAATGAATGAGTCTTTTGTTAGGGAAAAAATTGGCTTTACCAAATTGGCTAAAAAATCTATCACACAAGAGACATCTGATCTTTGCGTCCAAGCTTGGAAAAACTTAAAGGAAAAAACTGATATTACTTCAGATAAAATTGATTGTGTTGTAGTTTGTACTCAAAATCCAGATGGATTCGGTATTCCCCACACTTCAGCAATTGTTCATGAAAAAATTAAACTATCTCAAAGTTGTGCGACATTTGATATCTCTCTAGGTTGTTCTGGCTATATATATGGTCTTTCTATTATCAAATCTTTTATGGAATCTAACGGGTTAAAAATAGGCCTCCTATTTACAGCTGATCCTTATTCAAAAGTTATTGATAATGACGATAAAAAAACCGCAACTTTATTTGGTGATGGTGCCACAGTAACGCTAATGACAAGTAATCCTGCTTTTGAACTAGGGAAATTCGTTTTTGGATCAGACGGGACAAAAAAAGAGGGTATAATTATAAAAGATGACGGATTGATAAAAATGAATGGACGTGCTGTTTTCTCTTTCACAGTTAGAATAATTCCAAATAATATTTTAGAAATGCTTAGAGTAAATAATTTAGATATTAAAAATATAGAAAAATTTTTTCTTCATCAGGGCAGTCTTCACATTGTAAACTCAATAGCAGACAACCTAGGCGTTCCTCGATCTAAATGCCCTTTTTATTCTGCTGAATATGGAAATACCGTTTCATCTTCAATTCCAATGATTCTGAACCATGAATTCGATAACCAAGATATAAAGGTAGCAGCACTCTCCGGATTTGGAGTTGGTCTTTCTTGGGCTAGTACTTACATTTTGAGAAAATTTTAAAAAAACTAAATAAGATTTGGAAATGCCTCTAAATTTAGATCATCAAACTGTTTCGATTCATATTTATGTGCCGCTAGACAAGTAACCATGGCAGCATTATCAGTACAAAGGCCTGGTGGAGGATAAAACAAATTTAATCCCTTTTTTTTAGATTCAGCTTCAAAAGCTTTTCTTAACTTAATACTTGCAGCCAAACCTCCCGATACAGAAATATTTTTTAATCCATAATTTTTAGCAGCACTGAAGGTCTTATTAATTAAAACATCTATCACACTTTGAAAAAATGATGCCAAGACAGGACCTTCACCCATAAAATAATTTTCATTAGTTTCGTTTTCAGAAAATTTTTTTGAATTCTGTTCTTTAAATCTCAACAATGCCGTTTTTAAACCACTAAATGAAAAGTCGTAGTCTTTTTTATGTATTAGTGGACGTGGGAATGAATAATTATCAACAGGATATTCTAAGGCAGCTTTATCAACAATAGGACCTCCTGGCATCTTGTGGCCGAACATCTTTGCTACCTTGTCAACACACTCTCCTGCGGCATCATCTAGGCTTCTGCCAATTATTTCATATTCGAAATGATCTTTTGCATGCATTAGCAAAGTATGACCTCCCGCAACAACTAGATGAAGTATTGGAAATTCCATTTTGCCATGAGTAATAACATTTGCATATGGATGAGCTTCTATATGATTTATTCCAATTAAAGGGCATTTTAATGAAAAAGATAAGCTTTTTGCAACCATCAAACCAACCAATATGGACCCCAGTAACCCCGGATAGTTAGAAACGGCTATATAATCAATATCTTTGAAATCTATCTTTGCTCTTTTGAGTGATATTGAAATTAATTGATGAATAACTTCAAGATGTTTTCGAGAGGCCCTTTCAGGAACAACTCCTCCGAATTCTTCGTGATCCTCAAATTGTGAAAGAGTAAGATTTGCTAAAACTTCTCTTTTACCATAGATCAATGCTATAGAAGTATCGTCAAAAGTAGTATCTATTCCTAATCCTAAAAATGACATATTTTCATTTTTTTTATATTTTTTTTAAAAATTTTTTATATACCATCTAATGATTATAAATTGTTTTTGAATCATCAATCTTAAAATTAATTTTATAAAGTAATTTTTTTTTAAAATTTTAGAATTTTTTTATTTTTTAAAACTTTTTTAAAATTGATATCCCTTGTTGTTTTAAGAGAATAGCTATAGAATTTAAATTGTAAAATATTTATGCATCACTTTTTATAGCTTTTCATTCAGCATAATAAATGAGAATCAAATGAATAACATTTCAAAAATTCATGTTACCCTCAAAGCAGCAATTTCCCTAGATGGCAAAATAGCAAATGCTGATGGCAAATCTAAATGGATTACGGGGAAATTAGCTAGAAATAAAGTTCACGAAATGAGAAGCGAAAATGATGCAATATTGGTTGGTATAAATACAATTTTAGTTGACAATCCACAATTGAATGTAAGAAATGTAATAAATGGAGATTCTCCCATAAGAGTTATTTTAGATTCAAAAGCACGAATTCCTGTAGAAAGTAGAGTATTTAAAAATGATGGAGTACCTGTTATAATTGTTACGGGAAGTAAGGCAACCCGTAAAATTTGGCCAAAATTATCTGATTTAAGTATTATTAAAGCTCCTAGCGAAACTCCAGAAATTTTTTGGGTATTAGCAGAACTTAAAAAATTTGGAATTAAAAAATTGTTAGTTGAAGGAGGGAGCATGATTCACGCAAGTTTTATAAAAAGCCGTTGTGTAAATAATATAGCTCTTTTTTTAGCACCAAAGATTTTTGGTGACCAAGAAGCATTGTCTTGGTGTGGGAATTTAAATATAAATAATTTAGAAGATATTTTGCAGACAAAAATACTTTCCATCACTCCACTTGGAGAAGACTTATTAATTTTAGTCAAATTTTAATTATTAAATAGTTTTTTTTTATTAATTTCTGAAAAGAATTCATAATGTTAGACAATGAGAAAAAATTTGATTCTATTGAGGATGCTATAAAATCGATCGCTCGAGGTGAAATAATTGTAGTAGTTGATGATGAAGATAGAGAAAACGAAGGAGATCTTATTTGTGCTGCAGAGGCCGCAACGCCAGAAATAATTAATTTTATGGCAAGATTTGGTAGGGGACTTATATGTCTGCCTCTTGAAGAAAAAACCGTGGAAAGATTAAATCTTCCTCTAATGGTCAATAACAATAACTCTACCATGGGAACCAATTTTACTGTTAGTATAGAAGCTTCAGTGGGAGTTACCACAGGGATATCAGCTTCTGATAGGTCAAAAACAATACAAGCAGCCATAAATCCTAATGCCAAAATTGGAGATATTCGAAGTCCCGGTCATGTTTTTCCACTTCTTGCTTGTAATGGTGGAGTTTTAAGAAGAGCTGGTCATACTGAAGCAGCTGTAGATTTAGCCAGAATGGCTAAGATGCACCCTGGTGGTGTAATCTGTGAAATAATGAATGAAGATGGTTCTATGGCGAGGGTTCCAGACCTCATGAAATTTGCCAAACGCCATAAACTTATTATCATTACAATAAAAGACTTAATTAGTTATAGAAAAAAAAACGAAACACTTGTTTTAAAAAAAGCTGAAGCATTTTTACCATCAAAATTTGGAGAATTTAGGGTTGTAGGATTCCAAAGTATTCTTGATGATAGTGATTATGTAGCTTTGATAAAAGGATCATGGAAAGAAAATGAACCAATTTTAGTAAGAGTTCACTCTGAATGTTTAACAGGAGATGTATTTGGGTCTTTTCGCTGTGATTGTGGACCTCAACTACATGCAGCAATGGAAAAAGTGCAATCTGAAGGCAAGGGTGTAATTCTTTACTTACCTCAGGAAGGTCGAGGTATCGGATTAATAAATAAGCTTCAAGCATACAAATTACAAGAGGAAGGATCTGATACGGTTGAAGCAAATCATAAATTGGGTTTTCAAGCTGATTTAAGAGACTACGGAATGGGTGCCCAAATGTTATACCTATTAGGAGTCCGTAGAATGAAATTGATGACAAATAATCCACGAAAAATTGTAGGAGTTCAAGGACATGGCCTAGAGGTTGTCGAAAGAGTACCAATTGAAATTAAAAGCAACCCTGGTAATAAATTCTACATGGATACAAAAAAACATAAGCTGGGACATATTCTTAATCTTTAAATTTACTTAAGAATTCATTAATTAAATACTTATAAAATAAACAAATAGGGCTAAAAAAATATTTAAATATATATTTTTATATTATTCTAATGGTATCCTCATTCTTATTTTAGTAAAAATTTTTTTGATAAAACACTCATGTCAGAAACTCCTCCAGAATTTTTGAAAGCCCTATTAAACCCTGAAGCTTATAGTAGAAATCCTAAAAAAATAAATCTACTTGAAACCTCAACTTCATATCTTTTCGAGGCTGATAATTTCATTTATAAAATTAAAAAGAAAAGTAATGAATTTTCTACTCTTGCTGTAAAAGAAGCTTTTTGCCACGAGGAATGTAAATTAAGCAAAAGATTCAATCCAAGTCTAGAGTTAGAAGTTCTGCCTGTAATGGAAAAAGATGGAATTATTAGAATGGGAACTAAAAAAGGTTCACCTATTGAATATGCTTTAAAAATGGAAACTCTGAAAGAAAAAAGTTTTCTCTCTAAACTTCTAGAGAAAAACACGATTAAAGTTGAACATATTTCTAAAATTGCAACTCGAATTGCTGAAATACATTCAAAATCATCACCAAATAATAAATCTTTAGAAACTGGGCACCAAGAAGTATTTCGTTCACTTTGTGATGATATGCTATTTCAAATGAAAAGATATTTTGATTCATCTAAAACTCAACCCATATTAGATATGATAAGACATCCATTAGAAAAATTTATAGACGAAAACAAAAAACTTTTTAACAAACGTCAAAAACTTGGAAGAGTTGTTTTAGGGCATGGTGCTTTTTTACCAGAACACATTTTTGTAGATGAAGATCATGTTTTTTTTATTAGCCCTCACGAAGTTCAAAAAAATTTCTCAATCATGGATGTTGCAAATGATGTCTCATCTCTAGCCGTTGAACTTTCCCGCCTGAAAAAAAATGATCTACTTGAATTATTTTTAAATCAATATCTTAAAATTTCGAAAGATCAAGATTTGTTTAAAATGCTTCCATTGTATAAAACTTTCTGTGCACTTAAACAAGGCGTCAAGACATGTGAAATGAAAGTTGCACAACAAAATGATGAACTAGGCATATTAGCTATGGATTATTTTCATCTTGCAGTTCGTTTCTCAAGAGACATACCTAGAACTTAATAATAATCGAGTTAAAAAAATAATAAAAAAATATAAAATTAAGTTATAAAATATAATAACATGAAAAAAATTTCAAAAAATTTTGGATTTTCTAAGATGGAAGAAAAAATTTTGAACTTCTGGAAAAAGGAAAATATTTTTCAAAAGTCAATTGATGAAAGACCTAAAGAAAAATCTTTTAGTTTTTATGACGGCCCCCCTTTTGCGACAGGTCTTCCACATTACGGACATCTTCTAGCAGGTACCATCAAAGACGTCATTCCCAGATACAAAACAATGCAAGGTTTTAGAGTTGAGAGACGTTTTGGTTGGGATACTCATGGACTTCCAGTAGAATATGAAGTAGAACAGGCACTCAAATTGAATGGGAGGCGTGAAATCGAAAATTTTGGCGAGGCCAATTTTAACGATCAGTGTCGGTCTATTGTTTTACGTTATACTAAAGAATGGAGAGAGACTGTTGAAAGAATGGCTCGTTGGGTTGACTTCGAAAATGATTATAAAACAATGGATATCGATTTTATGGAATCCGTTTGGTGGGTATTTAAAAGCCTTTGGGAAAAGGGGCTTATATATGAAGGTGTAAAAGTAGTTCCTTATTCATGGAGAGTTTCGACTCCTCTATCTAACTTTGAAGCAAATTTAAATTATAAAGATGTACAAGACCCCTCAGTCACCCTTCGTTTCAAAGTTAATGGCGAAGAAAATCTTTATTTCCTAGCATGGACAACTACTCCATGGACACTACCATCAAATATGGCTTTATGTGTGGGATCTAGACTAAAATATTGTAAAATAAAAGATAAAAAAAATGGCGACTGTTATTTCCTTACAAAAAATCGTATCGATTCTTATTTCGAAAATGGAAGTTTTGAAATATTAGACGAGATTGAGGGGAGTCAGTTGAAGGGAAAAACTTATGAACCACTATTTGATTTCGCTCGAACTCATACAGAAACTTCAAATGCATGGGAAGTACATTTGGATGATTATGTAAGTGACGAGAGCGGAACAGGAATTGTTCATTTAGCATGTTTTGGTGAAGATGATGTAAGAATTTTTCAGCGAGAGAATATTCCTATTTTTGATCCTGTAGATGAACAGGGTAATTTTAAAAATTTTATGAAATTCCTGAGTGGTGTAAATATTAAAGACTCAGAAAAACATATTATAAAAAGACTTAAAGAAGAACAAAAAATGTTCCTACATGAAACTATTAACCACAGTTATCCTTTTTGTTGGAGAACCGACACACCTTTGATTTACAAGCCTATCTCAACATGGTTTGTAAATGTTGAAAGAATTAAAGATAGAATGGTTAAACATAATAAATCTGTTCACTGGGTTCCAAGACATATTCGAGATGGACGTTTTGGTAAATGGCTTGAAAATGCAAGAGACTGGGCTATAAGCAGAAACCGTTTTTGGGGGACACCACTGCCTGTCTGGAAAAGCGACAATGGTGAAATATTATGCGTTGGAAGTGTTTCTGAACTTGAAAATATTTCAGGGGAAAAAATTAATGATCTTCACAAACATTTTGTTGATAAAATAATAATTGAAAGAGATGGTGTAACATTTAAACGTATACCTGAAGTTCTTGATTGTTGGTTCGAATCAGGGTCAATGCCATATGCACAAGAACATTATCCATTTGAAAATAAGGACCTTTTCGAATCTAATTTCCCAGCTGACTTTATTTGCGAGGGTTTGGATCAAACACGTGGATGGTTTTATACTTTGGCCGTTTTAGGTTCAGCATTATTTGACACACCCGCCTTCAAGAACTGTGTGGTCAATGGCTTGATTTTAGCTGAAGACGGGAAAAAAATGAGTAAGAGACTTAAAAATTATCCGGATCCCAAAGAAATGTTAGATAAATATGGTGCGGATGCTATACGTTTGTATATGCTTAACAGTCCAGCAGTTCGAGGAGAAGATTTGCGATTTTCAGAAAAAGGTTTGATAGAAACGACCAGGCAACAACTTTTACCCTTGTGGAATGCTTTATCTTTTTTCATAACATATGCAAAAATTGATGGATGGGAACCCAACAAAGAAAATCTTTCAATCAAAAAGAATAATCCTCTGGATATCTGGATTATATCGAGACTACAAAAACTAATTGAAGAAGTTAAAAATGAAATGGATAATTATGACCTTAATCGTTCGGTTGCTCCATTTGTTGGATTTATAGACTTGTTGACCAACTGGTATATTCGCAGAGGCAGAAGGCGCTTCTGGAAAGCAGGACAAGGGCCAGATAAACTCGCTGCTTATGCAACACTTTACACAGTTTTACTAGAATTTAGTAAAGTCATAGCTCCTTTCATACCTTACATTGCAGATGAGATATACCAAACACTGCGCAAGGATGATGATCATAAAAGCGTACACCTAGCATTATTTCCAAATTTAGAAAATAATTTAAGAAATCTAGCATTAGAAAAGCAAATGGATCTTGTACTTTCTACAGTTACCATGGGAAGAGCACTGCGTGCAAAACATCAATTAAAAATTCGACAACCACTACCAAAAATTTTTCTTGTAACGAGAGATCCTGAAGCGAAAAAAGTCTTAGAAAATCTGACTGAACTAATAACTGAAGAATTAAATATTAAAGAAATTTTAATCACCCCTAATGAAGAAGAACTTGTAGATCTGAGTGCAAAAGCCAACTTCAGAACATTAGGTAAGAAACTTGGCAAGCAGATGAAAATTGTTTCAAAAGAAATCTCTAAACTTAGTGCAAAAGACATAAATAGAATTCAAAACGGAATGAACATTTCATTTAAAGTTAATGGAGAACTCATAGAGTTTAATCCTGAAGATATATTGCTGCAAAGGAAAGAAAAAGAAGGTTTACTTGTAGAAACAAACAACATGCTAACAGTTGCTTTAGATACTGAATTGAGTGATGATCTGATACAGGAAGGATTAGCTAGAGAGTTTATTAATAAAGTTCAAAATATGAGAAAAGAAATGGATCTTGATGTCATGGACCGTATCATAATCAGATATAAAGGATCAGATAAAGTGAACTCTGCAGTACAAAATTTTACAGATTTTGTATGTATTGAAACTTTATCTAATCAACTTGAATCCCATAATGATCCCGGAGGAACAGATTGGAATTTAAATGGAGAATCCTGCAGGATAAATTTAAGTTTGATTAAATAATTAAAATTGTTATTATTCATTTTTAATTTATATATTTGAAAAAATTTAAAGAATATTAATCATTAATTTATAAAATTAATTCAAAATTTTTTTAATTTTTATTTATTATTTGAAATAAGTCTCTTTTAAGTAAATATTTTATTTTTCTATAGGTTTCTAAATCTTTTTGAGCTAATTCTTCACCTATTTCAATAACTCGCTGCATTAATTTATCTAACGTAATAGCCTCATCTACAATGCCTAAATTTTTTGCATCGAGGCCACCTATTCGTCTACCAGTAAGCAAAAGTTCACGAAGGACCTTTTTATTAGGCAATAAATTAGCAATTTCAAATAAAACTGGAGAAAGTGGAATTTTTACATCAATTTCTGTAAAAGCAAACCAACCTCTGTCAGCGCGCATGACTCTGAAATCCATTGCTGAAGCCAAAACTGCTCCGCCAGCTATACAATGCCCGGTAATACAAGCAATAGTAGGAAGAGGCAACATTGCCCATCTGCTAAGGATTTCTTCAATAAATTTGAATGTTTTCTCTAATTCCAATTTTGATTGAGATTCAATCCACTCAATATCTAAACCAACACACCATGACTTAGGATGAGAACTTGTAACTATAACAGCTGAGTTATCATTAAGGGCCTCTAATTCTTCCAAAACCAAATGATGCTCATAAAGTGAGTCTGAATTTAAAGCATTACCTTTTACTGAATCATTTAATTTTACAATAAAAATGTTATTTTTTTTTTCAATATCTACTTTTGACATTTCTCCAAAACTTCGTTTAAATTTTTCTTGTTGTCAAATTATTGAATTATAATTATTTACTGATTTTTTCAATAACAATTTTTTCTAAAAAATTGCACAACAATTGTTAAGTTAAAAATGATAGAAGAATACTCAAAGTAAAAATAGAAAAAATTGTAGATAAAAAAGCTGAACCACTAGAAACTGATTTTCCCACATTATATCGACTTGCAAAAAGAAATGGATTTACACCAGTAGGTTGTGCCGCCAACAATATTAAAACATAAATCCAAATTTTTTCATCTATTCCAAAAACCAAAGTAGCCATCACCCAAATAACTAGAGGATGAATAATTGTTTTTAAAAAAACTATAATGGGAACTTCCTTCCAAGGAATATTATTCCTAAAATAAGCCAAAGATGCACCAAGAGCAAATAAAGAGCATGCGGTAACTGATGATGATAATAACTTCGCCATTTCGTCTAAAGGTTTCCACAAATTAATTTCCAAAAAATTTAATATTAAGCCGCATACTAGCCCAATGACTAATGGATTAATTAACAATCCATGCACTGTTCTGAAGAAAATTTTTTTGATTGACTCATTTTCATTCTGTCCTAATTCAAGCAATATTGTAAATAGAGGTACCATGATAACTCCATGTGTACCTATAATAATAAATAATGGTAAAACTGCATCATCACCAAAAGTAAGTATTACAATTGGAATACCTAATAGGACTGTATTAGAGAAACTTCCTGAAAATGCACTTATTACTTGTTCTGAAAAAGTCCCTCTCCATAGGACTCGAGAAAAAAATAATCCCAAGATCAAAACAAATATAGTTCCCAAATAATAAGAAAAGACATATCCCCATGGAATAACATCTGGAAGATTTGCCTTCGCAATTGTCCTAAGTAAAAGTATAGGCACCGCAAAATCAAAAACAAACCGTGTTAAGCCTTTTACTGATGATTGGTCAAACCAACCTACTCTAGCAGAAATGAAACCAATCATTAAAAGTCCAAATATAGGAAGAATTATATCTAATACTGGACTAAACAAACTAAATCTCTCAATCAGTTGTATAATTTATTTCTAAAATATTATAAACTTAGATGGTAGTGATATTCAAAATTTTGTATGTATATTTATTGACAAATATTTAAATTTTGAATATTTAATCGACTTTTTTAAAATCAGAACCAAAAGGTTTCAAAACAATTAGTAATTGCGGCAAAAGAGTCAGTGCTGAAAGTAAAGCAATGAGCATTGCCAAACCTGTAAGAAGACCAAAGTAAATACTAGGTATAAATTTTGAGAGGACCAAAATTGAAAAACCAATTATAATTGTTATCGATGTATAATACATTGCGTATCCTATACTTTCGTGCGACCTATGCATAGCTAGTAAATAATTTTTATCTTTGGCATATTCATATTTAAATCGATGAATATAGTGAATCGTATTATCTACAGCAATACCGACACTAATAGCTGCAATTGTAATAGTCATCATATCTAAGGGTATTTTTATCCATCCCATAAATCCTAGAACTACCCCGATGGATAAGATATTTGGGAAAATTGCTATAATTGCTACAACAATTGAGCGAAAAAGAAAAATAAACATTATCAGAAATGAAATTATAACCACACCTAAGGTTAGAATTTGTGATTTGAAAAGACTTTGTAGCATATTATTGTAAAGAACAAGCAAATTAGCTAGTTGTCCATTTTCCTCAGGGATTTCTAGCTTGGTAGACAAATCACTTTTTATTTGTTCTAATAGTTCGTTACGCCTTAAGTTTGGCTCAGAATCCCTTATTCTTACATTAAATCGTGCTTCATTGTTTTCAACCGATACATAAGGGTCAAGAATAATTTTTCTAAATCGTTCTGGTAACTCATTGTAGAGAAGAGAAAGCATAAAATTATCAAGAGATTTACCATCATTTAAAGTTCTACCTATTTTTAACATTGTGCCCAAAGATAAAACTTTACCCGTTTGATCTAGGCCTTCAAGGTAATCATGAATCGCCTCTATCCTATTCATTTTTTCAGCGGTAAACCAGTATTGAGCCTTACTGGAATTTTCTTCAAATTCTTCTTCAAATTCATCAAATTCTTCCTCTTCCTCTTCATCAAGTTTTGAATTATTATTTTTTTCTATATTCTCAACTAAAATATCATTTTCATTCTGATTAAGAGTGACTACTAAATCTAATGGAGTCGTTCCACCAAGTTCTCTATCAATAGTCTTCATACCTTGATAAATTTCAGTAGACTCTTTGAAATAATCAATAAAGCTGTTCTCAACAGTAAGTTTTGTTATACCAACTATACTGAAAATTAATGCGACTATACTAATTGAAAGAATTATCTTTCCGAATTTTTCTGTTAAATCTGCAAAAATCTTTGTTAAAGCAAAACGTGATTCAAACAAAGTATTTGGCATTACTTTTGGCATCTGCATTAAAAGAACTGGAAAAATTAGAAAAGTCAAAAATAAAGAAACTCCTATTCCAGCACTCATCATCCAACCAAAATTCATAACTGGTAAAATTCCACTAAGAATCAGTGAAGCAAATCCTACAACCGTTGTCAAAACAGCAAAAGAGCATGGTTTTGCCATAAACAAAGTTGAATCTAAAACTAATTTTCTCTGACTCATTTCAGGATTCAATCTTGTTAATTCTCTATAGCGTACTATCAAATGAATCGTTATAGCCATTGTAATTATTAGTTGAATAGAAATGAAATTTGATGAAATTACAGTAACCTCCCAACCAAATAACCCTAAAAATCCGCTAGTTGTAATTACAGAAAATGCACAAGTTAATATAGGTAAAAAAATCCAACGCAATTGTCTAAAAATAATCCATAATGTAAGTATCAAAAAAACGAAAACTGCACTCCCAAAAACCTGAAGGTCACTCCTAATAAAAGTTATCAAATCATCTGCTACCATGGATGCACCTCCGAGAAATATCTTAGCATCATTTCGATATTTTTCTGCAATAGATCTAACTCTAGAAATATTTTCATGCTCAACAATTCTCATTTTATCTCGATGATCTTTAAAATCTTGTAAAACTTTTTCTAATTCTAACTCTTCAATGTTATTTATTGTTCCTTGTTTTGCTTTTTTTCTTAGAGTATTTCTTTGTAGCAATAATTTTCTATAGATAGGATCATCGTGCAAATTAATAAGTAAAGCCGTAGTTCTAAAGTCTGGACTAACAAGATTATCTCTATATATTGGACTGTTCAAGAACTCTTCTTTTGCTAGTTCTTTATCAATTTCTGGAGATTGTAATGTAGGGACATTTTTTATCAATTCCTTTACAGGTTTAGGAGGGCTTACTAAAAGAGGAACGTTTATTATTGAAGTGACTGACTCTACTCTTTCTAATTTAAGAAGATCATTACTTAGATTTTTTATAGAATTAAGAGTCTTTTCTTCCAGTAAATCTCCATGTGGACTGTACGTTAATACAAGAAAATCATTATTACCATATCTCTCATTTACAAGACGAGTAAAAGCAAGATCTTTATCATCTTCTAATAGTAAGGTCTCAGCAGATGCATCAATTTCTAGATTGGTAGCCTGATAGGCTAAAAAAGTAACACATCCTAAAATTAAGAGTATGATAATTTTTGGATAATTTAATACAAAATTGTCATAAAAATTTCTTAGCATCAAGACCCCAAATCCTTTGAAGAGCGCAATCGATTCATCAACTCATCCATAGAATTTTTTTTCAAATATCCAGAGAATTGTGATCGATACGTTTGTACAATACTGACTCCAAGAACTTCAACATCGTATACAAGCCACCCTTTTTTCTTATCTTTGTAAAGCTTATATTTCATTTCCATTTTATCATCCTTACTTACAAGATAAGTTAATACTTCAACTCTATTTTTCTTTTTTTGATTGGCTTCATCGACCACAACCTCTTCATCAGTATATAGATCAAGCTTATCCAGATAAGACTGCTTTAATCTTTCTACAAATAACCTAGAAAACTCTTTTCTTCCTGGTTTAGAAAGGGATTTCCAATACTTTTTACCTAAACTTAATTTTGCCATTCTATCGAAATCAAATAGGGCATCCACAGTTTCTAGAATCAATTCTTTTTTTTCCTCTTTACTCAAATTAGCATCTCTAAGAGTATTTATTACAATATCTACTTTTTCTTTTGTCATTTCTCTTATTTCACTTACCTCATCAGCAAAAACAAAATTTTGTCCAATAATAATTAGAATTAGCAGTGAAATGATTGAAAAACTGATAAAAATTTTTTTAAAAATTTGCATAACTTTTATTCCTCAATTAGTTTTGCTCGATTTTGTTCATAAACATCTCTTAAAAAAGGATATAACTCTATTGCATCCTTTTTAAGATCTTGATATTGTCCAATTCTAAGTGATTCGCGATTTATTGTTTTCAAAATTGTCAATTGCGCACTTTGAAGAGTTTTCCTTGAATAACCTGATAATTCTCCCTTTGGCTGTGGAAGATTATATGACCTATTCTCAACATAGTAAATTGGATCCATTTGCATATCCGGGTATAAACTAAACATATCTCTCAAATTAGATGGACCTAAAAACGGCAAAACAACATGGAAACCACCACCAACTCCATAATAACCAAGAGTTTGCCCAAAATCTTCATCATGAGCGTCTAAATCAAACCAAGCTTTTGCTGGATCCCAAATACCAAAAACTCCAACAGTACTGTTTATGCAAAATCTGAGTAATTCTTCACCAGAATTCTTAAATTTAAGTTGTAATAAGTTATTTACAAATCTAATAGGAAAGAAAAGATTATGAAAAAACCTATTAACTCCTCGCCTAGCAGAAACAGGAATAGCCCAATGGTAACCTCGTGCTAAGGGATCTAAAATAAACACATAAAAACCATCATTAAATTCTGTCATTACAGAATTATAGCCGCTAAGAGGATCAAATACTTCTTCTTGTGACGATTCAAACTCTTCGTCAAACTCTTCGTCAAACTCTTCGTCAAACTCTTCGTCAAACCCTTCATCAAACCCTTCATCTTCATTTAAATCTATCTCTTCAATATCAAAGGGAGATTTAGATTCTAACTCTTGTGAAAAAACAATCTTAAAAGTAAAAATTATGAATAAAATGAAAAGTATTGTAAAAAAACTTTTTGTAGATGGAAATATTTTTTTCATTTTTTAAAGTTATTTTTTTGAATATTAGAATTTACTTTTTTCAAGCCAAATGCAAGATTTTTGAAAACAAAATATTTTATTAAATTTACTAGTAGCTTTTCTTGATCAAAAAAAAGTTATTACATTTATAAAAATTCCAATGCTTATAAGCAAAAGTCATTAATTTACTCTAGATAAAGAATCGTATAAATGATTTTTTTTATAAAGAATCCGCCGGTTGAATAAATGAGATAACAAAAAATATAAATTTCAATATTATATAATCATTATTTAGAGTAAAAGCCATAGTAATTAGCTTAGATCAAATCTAAAATTTTTAACTTAAATAAGTAATATAGAAGTTTTTAAAAATAATAATTTAAAGTTATATAATACCACAAAATAATATTATTATCAATAATATCAATTATTTGCTACTAATGGTATATATATTGCTGATATTAAATTATATGGATTGACCTGCATGAGTTCGATCCAAAAATGGCTTCTTTGTTTTTATAAAAAAAGTAAAAAATAGATCCAATGGAGCTTCATGTTCGTATGAACTTTTTATTTTGTCATAAAAATAATTTTTATATGATAAATATATACAACATCAAATTTATGGAAAAACCATAAAAAAGGAGATAGATGAAAAAGCTATTATTATTATTTTCTATAATGATGGCGACATGGATGGTTGTTAGTTGCGGGACAACGGATGGAACTATAGCAGGGCCCGAATTAGGTTATTATGAAGATAAGAAAGAAATGAAAGATGGTAGTTATATTTTTTCTGCAAACTCTGTTTGGCATTGTGTTATCTCAGGGAAACCATGGTTAAATAAAGATTGCGATTAGGACTACTAAAGTCTATGAAAAATTTTTCATAACATTTTTTTCTACTATTTTCAAAAATCAAAAACGCGTAGTTTCTTAAGCAAAAGAAATATTTTTTTGTTGCTATCTATTAACTACGCGTTTTTTTTTAATTAGTGTATTTATAGATTTTTTATTTTTATAACAAAAAAATTTATTAGACTTTGTTTATATCTCATAATGTTTAATTTTGTGGAAAATAGTCATTTTTTTGGTATTTAAAAATATTTTAACTTCGAGAAAACTCTTCCCTAAATTAATTCAATTTAAAATTCCCCTATTATTTTAATTTTTTGTAAAAATATAATTTTCAAAAGATTTTACTTGGAAGTTTTGTAAAAAATATTATTATAATTTCGGGTGTAATTAATTTCTAATTATCTTTCTCATAAAAGAGAAAATTTCCATGGCAAATAATCCTTGAGATTATTTTTTTAAGGACTCTTTCCCACAGATAATTTTTAGACCATCCTATAGGCACCTTTTAAAAAAGAATTTTTTTAAAGTAATTTTGTATTTTTTGATTTCGCAAAGACATGGATTTGTTTAAACTTTTATATAAATATTTGGAGACCGAATGAAAAAAATAACACTCCCTTTTATTTTTATTTATTTCCTCATGCTTCCTAATCTGTTAGTTGCAGAAAATTTTTATTGTGTTGATGAAATTAGAACAGGACTAGTTAAAGAAAAAGAATCCTGGTCTTCTAAAGAAATAAAAGAACTAAAATTTACAGTAAAACTAGAAGGCATAAAAATGGATTTCAAAATTGTCGGAGAAAAAGGGTTTAGTGGTTGTCATGATTTTAAGTATGATAAATTAACGGATATTTATCAATGTTCAAATTTTGCTCTTGGATGGGGGGAAGCTCAAAATATATATTACGAAGTTTTTAGTTTCAGTCCCAGCAAATTAAGATTTTTGTGGTCATATTTACCAGGTTATATTGTAAACAAAAAAGGCAATACTCCTATGGTAGGAGGTGGTAAATGCTCTAGCATAAAAGATTTAGCAAAACTTTAATTATTTATCCATTAATTAGGTAATTTAATTTTTATAAATCTAATTTCTTTATTTTCAAATCTATTTTACTTAGCTCTTCTCTCCAAAATTTTTTGGAATATTAATTTTTCATTAAACATAATTCAACTAAAAGATAAATATATTTTTTGAAAAATCCAATTATTAATTAATCATTTAAAAAACCAAAAAAATATCCCAAATTCTATGCATCTTGCATGAGTTTTTTCATGTTTTTTATAAATATCGAATGGAGATAAATTTTTTTGGAGAATTTTAAATGAAGAATGTTTCTAGATCTTTGTTATATTTATTTTTTTTGCTAATTTGTTTCGGTTGTGGAGTAGAAAATAATTTATCAGGTGAAAAATATAATTCAAAATCTAGTAATAAAAATACAACCTCCTCAACTTCATCGAACAATTGCCACATGTTCAATAATTCCAAAAATTATAATTCCCATATCGTAAATTCTTATCTAGATAATTCTACAGTTTCAAATTCATTTATTAAAAATTGTTCCAAACTAATCGATTCAATAGTTTCAGATAACTCTACTATAGATAACTCATCAATTTCTGAAAACACAAAAATTTTTAAAAATTCAATAATAATTAATAATTCAATAATAAAAAACTCCACTATAAAAAACTCTATTATTGTTAATTCAATAATAAAAAACTCCATTATTATAAATCAAAAGATAACTGATGATTCTATATCTAATTCTTCGATATCGAATTCTACTTTAATTCATTGATAAACTAAAAAAATTGTGTCAATTTGAAATTAAATAAATAAATTCTCCCAAATTTTGATTTAGTTTTATCAGGATTAAAATTTTTTTTGGTATGTACAAAAAATATTTATTTTTTTCACTTATATTACTAATATTAGCTAATTCTTTGAAATCAGAAGGATTGGTAGAGCGCCGAAAAAAAACAAGTGATTTTGAATCATCTTATTTTTTATACCCTCTTGTTTATCAGGTCCCAGGTTTAGGATCTGGAAGTGGTGCTGGGGCAACAATTACAAATTTAATTGGAGATGGATCTACTCTTAGTTTACTTGGAATCCGAGGCGAGATAGAGCTTGACAGCCTCATTATTTCAGAAGTTCCCTTATTTACAAGGCGCCTTACAATTTCTGGATTGTATGCTAACGGCAAAAGGGGTGGATTTTCATTTTTCGGAAGAGGACCAAACTCTTCTCAAACGCCAGAATTTACGTTAAAATTTGGTAAATCAATAGCAAGAGCTATAGAGTTTAGCATTAATTTTTTTGAAAAACAAATAGAGTTATATTACGGATATGCACTTGCGTTTCCAGAAATAAATTATGACGATAGCGATTTTTTAGACGTAAGCATAATCAATGAAGGTACATCTCAACAGCAAGAAGAAGAATTTGCCAAATTTATAAAAAATTTACTTAAATATTATAATTTAACAAGAGTATTTGTAAGGAGACAAGGTTTAAAACTAGATTTAACTGACGACAGAATAGATCCTAGAAAAGGTTTTAGATTCCAATTTGAAAACTATGGCTTTGAAGGAGAAGGCCTAACTAACTATAGAGTAGAAGATTATTCATTAACAACTTATTTCCCTAATCAAAAATTAAACCATGTTTTAGTTGCTAATATTTTCTACTCTTCATCAACAGTCTTGAATGCCTTAAGTAAAGAAAAAGTCTGGGATAAAAAAACATGTTTAGAAAAAGTTGAAAGTAGGCAAAGACTATCTAATGAGACTATTTGTAACGGAATTATAAGAGGATTTAACGAATTTAATGACTCGGAGGCGAACAACTCTACCGCAACAACTCTTGGTGGTCCAAATCGTCTAAGAAGTTACCCTATATCCAGATTTTATGACAAGTATTCTTTTTTTGCAGGAATTGAGCATAGGATGTATTTTCAGGAATTTACGAAACCATTTAACTACATTATTGAAAAAGGAGTCTATGAAGGAATTCAACTAGCTTTATTCCATGAAATTGGCCAAGTATCACCAAAAAATGATTCTTCACTTTATAGAAATTTTAAGACTTCTACAGGGATAGGATTTAGAATTTTGTTTAATTCAGTGGTATTCAGAGCAGATTATGCCACTGGGAAAGAAGGTGAAGAAATGACTGTATTCATAGGCTATGGATTTTAATTATTATAAAAAATATATTTGAATATTTTTTATAGAATATTATATCTGTTTCCCCAATTTAAAATAATCATTTTTTATTCATTAGATTATTTTTTTCTTCAAATTGTTCAAAAAAACTATACAAATCATCAATTTCTTCAGGTGAAATTTCCTTTACCAGTTCAGAATAAGTTTTTTGCAGGTAACAACCATCATTATTTCGAACTGGTAATACGCTTATAATCTCATTTTCATAGTTTTGCATGTTATCTCCAATAATCTATAAATTTTTCCACAATCAATTCAAATTGTCAGGAATGAACACTATTATAAAAAAATTTTATTTCAAATTTAATGTTTTGATATTCAATATACTTTCTTAATTATTATCGAAGTATTTTACTTTTTTGACTATTGGCTTGCATTAATAAAGCCAAATTGAACTTTTTCGATATTTTTTAAAATAGTTGACTAAATTAAATTTAAATAAATACTATCACAAATATTTTTGTATAAATTTATAAAAAGTTGTCTTTCTGTCACATTTGCGATATAGATTCCTTTTTTAAATACATAAAATAAATACTTTTTTTATAAAATATTTAAAAAAAACAAAATTGTTCTTTAGATAGTTACTCAAAAAAATTAGGATCCTTTTTTTATAGACTTTTTTTGCTACTTAATATCATATTATTTACTAATTTTTTTGATCATAGATTGGCGGATTTTATACGAAAATAAAAAGAGTTATTGGCTAAATAATATTTTTTAAAAGATATTCAAAATAATTTTAAATTTAAAGTAAAGTTACATATATTTATCAAAATTGCATTTTTGTTTTCATATTTTAAAACATTTTACATTTTTACAATTTTAACTGTTTTCCATATAAATTTACCATTTTTATATCCATTTTCAGGATGATGTAAATGTGAAGTGAATTGAAAATAAACAATTATCCAAATTCCTAACATCGTCAAGAAAGAAATTGAGAAAATTTTCTTTCTTACCCTTCGAAATTTTTCTAACCAGATTAAATTATGCAAAAAAATATCTTTTTTTTTCTTATTACCAATTTTTTCTAAATTAATCATATTTCCTTTTAAAATAAATGTTAATGTTCAAAAATGATTCAAAATTTTTTCAAAATATATAAAAAATTTTTTGCCCATTACAAAATATAGATAAATTTTTAAAAAAGCCAAATTCATGTGTTTTAAAAAAATTCACAATTCAATCGAAAGTTTAATAATTGAAAAAATTTTTTATCTCTTCTAATCTTTTTTAACTTTAATTAGGTCTTTCAAAATTTTACTCTAAATCAAGAATATAATTTTTTTCTTCTGAAAAATAAACATCTTGAAATAGAATAAATATTTCAATTAATTTGTTCTTTAATTTTTTTTCTATATCCTTACATAATTTGAAACTAATAGAAAAATGCTTTTTTCTAAAAGTTAGGATTTTTTGGATACTAATAAACTGAAAGATTTTGATTAAATATTATCACTATTAGATCCTTAAGATTTTAAAACAAAATATTTGAATTTTTTGCTTTCGACCTATTGATTATAATAAAATTATAAAATCAGTAGTTAATTATGAAAATTTTATACTTCTATTTAATAACAATTTTTTTTTGTTTTGTATTAAACAAAATTGTATATTCCTTTGAGTTAATTTCAAAAGATAAGTTTTTTGAGGAAAATAAAATAAAAATAAAAGTTATGTTTCTTCGCAAAAATAATGGGGGACTCCAATGGTTTTGGAAAAGCAAATCCAAAAATGAAACTAAATATAAAGGAGAAATTAATCAAAATCTACCACATGGGATCGGTGAAATAAATTTTAATACGAATAAAGAAAATAGTATAAAAAAATATTTTGGAGAATGGAAAAATGGTAAATTCCATGGTCGAGGGATAATTATGTGGTTTAATGGACAAGTATATAAAGGAGAATTTAAATTTGGTAAAAAAGATGGTCAAGGTACTTTAAACTTTTCAAATGGAAGAAGTTATGTTGGACAATTTAAATACGGCAAATATCACGGTAAAGGTAAATTTAATTTTGGAAAAAAAGATGAAAATCTAGAAACATATGACGGGTATTGGTTAAATGGAAAATTAAATGGAATTGGTTCTTATTTTTATCAAAATGGGGATCGATATATTGGGGAATTTAAAGAAAATAAAAAACATGGTCATGGTAAATATAATTGGGTGAACGGCAAAGAATATGTTGGAGAATTTTATAACGATATTATAAGTGGTTTTGGTATTCTCACTAAAGCAAATGGGAGTAAATTTATAGGAGAGTTTAATGATGGGATAACTTGGGAAGGAATACTCTATAATTTTAATGAGCACCAAAGCATTGAGATTTTGAATGGAGAAAAAATAAAGTAGTACTAAAATTTTTCACAAACTTAATATAAAATATTATTGAAAATGTTAAAAATAAAGAGACAAATATTTTTTTATTGTCTTAATTTTATTTTTCTCAAAAGAATTTTCTCGAAATAAAAAAATTACCTACTTCTGTAATGCTATATATTTCTTAATAAAAATTTCTTACTTAATCGAATTTATATTTAGTGTGGATCTGTATTTAAAGATTAGAAAAAGAATCTTTCTTCTAGATTATATATTTCAAAGAATAATAATC
>CACGSI010000002.1 GCA_902575715.1 uncultured SAR324 cluster bacterium | reverse complement strand
ACAACATCTGGACTAAATAAATGTCTATACTGCGTAGTAGCCCATGGAGCAATTTTAAGAATAAGAGAAAGGAACATCTTTCTTCCAGATCAACTGGCAACAAATTATATAAAAGCTGACATATCTGCTCGGCAAAAAACTATGCTTGACTTTGCTGTAAAAGTTTCACAAGAGTCTCATAATTTAAATTCTTCTGACTTCGACAAAATGAAAAATCATGGTTTTTCAGATGAGGATATTTGGGATACTGGAGCAATTGCTGCTTTCTTTGCTTTATCAAATAGAATGGCAAATTTAACAAATATGATTCCAAATGATGAATTTTATTCTATAGGCCGACTTCCAATAAATTAATATGAAATTAAATAACAGATTTTTATTTTACAATAAGAATAAATATTTGGGTTTTTTTAAAATAGTTGCAATAGCGTTAACAATTTCAACTATAACGATAAAATCAATATCAAGTCGAACTCTTATTCAAAATAGTAACAGTGGCACTTCCTTTCAAGTTAATGAGATAATAAAGGATCTTGGGATTCCTTGGGGAATGACATTTATTAGTCAAAAAGAAATTATGATTACTGAGAGAAATGGAAAAATTGGAATTCTTAATACTAAAAGCGGAAAAATAGTCGAAATAGAAGGAGCTCCTAAAGTTTTTTCTTATGGTCAAGGTGGATTATTAGATGTAGCTGTCCCATCAAATTATAAAAAAGGAGACTGGATTTTTTTCACATATAGTAAAGAGTATACAGAAAGTGGGAGAAAAAAAGCGGCTACTTCACTCGCAAGAGCTAAACTAGAAGGTTATCGTCTCATTAAATTTAGTGACCTTTTAGTTACTAAATCAGGAAGAGAATCCTCAATCCATTTTGGAAGCAGAATTACATTTGATGGAAATGGAAATATATTTTTTTCTGTTGGTGATCGAGGAAATCGTTTAGATGCTCAAAACTTATCCTTACATTCTGGATCAATTTTGCGTTTAAAATTGAATGGACATGTACCGAAAGACAATCCATTATTAAATAAAAAAGGAGTACTTCCTGAAATATGGAGCTTTGGACACCGAAATCCACAAGGAATTTTCTACGACAAAGAACATGATCGTCTTTGGTCAATAGAACACGGTCCTCGAGGTGGTGATGAAATTAATTTAATAAAACCAGGTCGTAACTACGGTTGGCCTATTATTTCATATGGAAAAGAATACTGGGGTCCTATCCAAGTAGGAGAAGGAACAGAAAAAGAAGGAATGGAACAGCCAAAAAAATTCTATGTTCCTTCTATTGCCCCAGGAAGTCTAATAGTATATTCTGGCAAAGCATTTCCTTCTTGGAAGGGGTCTTTATTTGCTGGAGCTTTGAAATTAAGACACTTAAATAGAATACAGCTAGATAAAGGAGGAACTCCAATTTATGAGGAAAGACTTTTAGTTGGTCTTAGGGAACGAATTAGATCCATATTGGAAAGTCAAGAAGGATGGATTTATTTTTCAACTGATAGCGGTAAAATTATGGAAATCATACCATATGAAAGCAATAATTAGCTTATAAATTAAATTTTTTTTTATAAAAAATATTTTAAGGAGAACACCTGAAAAAAGTAGTTATAATTGGAGTCGGACAAGAGCGAGGATTAGGAGCTCAGCTAGCTATACGATTTGCAAATATGGGAATGCATATTTTTATTGCTAGTCGAACAATATCCAGACTTAAACCATTATGCAAAAAAATAGAAAATAACGGCGGAAGAGTAACTGCGGTAACTGCTGATGCTACCAAAGAAAATGACATTAAAAAACTCTTCGAAAGAGTTGGCAGTAATTTAAAGCTAGCAATATACAACACTGGGAATAATTTTCCTGGTAAAATTATTGAGATGAGCTCCGACTATTTTGAGAAAAGTTGGAGATCATGTTGTTTTGGAGGGTTTCTTTTTGGAAAGGAAGCTATTCTAAAAATGATAAAATCAGGGGAGGGTACTTTGCTTTTTACAGGAGCAAGTGCTTCTCTTAGGGGTCGTGCTAACTTTGGTGCATTTAACTCAGCAAAGTCCGGACTAAGAAGTCTTGCTCAAGCAATGGCAAAGGAATATGGTTCCAATGGAATTCATATAGGACATATCGTAGTCGATGGTGCTATAAACGGAGAAAAAATAAAAAAAAACAACCCTGATCTTGCGGAAAGACTCGGCGATAAGGGAATGATTAATATTGAAGGAATAGTAGAAAGCTATGTCCATTTATTCAAACAGTCTCCAAGTGCCTGGACATTTGAAATTGATCTTCGTACATCTACTGAAAAATGGTAAAATGAAAAAAATGTTGTTTAAACTTTTGGTAACTTTTGTAATTTCCCTTTTGTCATATAAATTAATAACATTTGCTGAAAATAAATCTGATGTAACAAAAGTTTATAAATTTAAACAACAAGGTTGGAAAGTTGTCGAAAAACAAAATATAATTGAAAAGCGTCCTGGGATAAAACCATATCAAAATCTTAAGAGGGTAGTAGAGCTAGTAAAATATAAACTGAAAAAAGGGAAAGTTTTTAAATTTTGCAAAGTTGAATATGACAGTCAATTGGACAAAATTTTTGATTCATGCGATTCAGATGAAAAAAAATTACATATATCAAATTAAAAACTTTTTTTAACTCAAGAATTAAAAAAGATTTAACTTAAAGAAATGGAGTTTTTTTTACAAAAATCAAACAAAAAGGAAATTAATGAAAACTGAAACTAAAACAGAGGTTGAAGCTGCAGTATTTCGTAAGCTTCTTAATCATCTTGATTCAAGAAAAGACGTGCAGAATATTGAGCTTATGAATTTATCGGGTTTTTGTAGAAATTGTTTGGCAAAATGGTATTCTGCAGAAGCAATAAAAAGGGGCGAAGATGTATCCGTCGAATCCGCAAAAGAGATTGTTTACCGAATGACATACGATGAATGGAAACAAAATTACCAAAAATAATCATTACTTCCAATTTATCTATAAAATAAGATGGAAAAGAGAAAATTAGGATTTGATGGTCCTAATGTTTCCGCTATTTCTCTGGGTTGTATGAGTTTTGCGGGAAATTATGGTAACGCTCTAAAATCAGAATGCTTTGAATGCCTTGATATAGCAAATGATTTAGGTATTAATTTTTTAGACACTGCTGAATTGTACGGTAAAGGTTACTCTGAGGAGTTAATAGGTGAATATCAATTTTCTAGGAAAAGAAAATTCCATATTGCAACAAAGGGAGGAATTATAGTTGGTGGAAAAAGAGGTGAGAATGATAATTCTGAAAAAGCACTTAGAAGATCTCTTGAAGGATCATTAAGACGTCTTAGAGTGGAATATGTAGAACTTTATTACATTCACAGACGAGACTTATCAATTGAAATTGAAGAGGTGGTACATACACTTACAAAATTCAAATCAGAAGGGAAAATTGGTGGATTCGGTTTTTCTGAAATTTCACCCTCCTCACTAAGAAGGGCACATGCTGTAAGTCCAATAAGTGCCGTGCAAAATGAATATTCTTTATGGACACGATATCCAGATCTTGGAATGATACAAACATGCTTAGAACTAGGAGTCTGTTTTGTTGCTTTTGCTCCACTAGGTCGAGGAATGTTAACTGATACCTTTCCATATCCTTCTAACTTTTTAGGAACTGATACCCGTAAAAGCAATCCACGCTTTTTAGAACCAAATTTCTCTGCAAATTGCAAACACATCTCTACATTTAGAAAATTCGCTCATTCGAGAGGATGGAAAACTTCTGCTACAGCACTAGCATGGATACTTGATCAAGGAAAACATATCGTTCCTATTCCGGGAACAAAAAATACTTTGCATTTGAAAGAGTGGTTTGAATCCACAAAGATTGTTTTTAGTGAGGATGATCGAGAGGAGATAAAACGAATTCTACCCGTTGGGTTTGCCCATGGAGACCGTTATTCTGATGAACAAATTATTGGTATAGAACGTTATTGCTAAAATTTTTTTAAAAAACAACATAATAAAAATTATAATTTACCAATTAAATCAATATAAATGTTTGTAATTTTTTATGGATACCATCTGTAAATTTACTGTAGGACAAATTATCCATCATGTTTTATTCAACTACCGTGGTGTAATCGTTGACATTGATTCAAATTTTCAAGGTACTGAAACATGGTATAGAGAAGTAGCAAAAAGCTCTCCACCTAGAAATAAGCCATGGTACCACGTTCTAGTAGATAAGTCTTATTCAATAACATATGTTGCAGAACGAAACCTTGAAGAAGAAATCTCAAAAGAACCGATTGAACATCCATTGATCAAAGAATATTTTAAAGAATTTGAAAATGGATCTTATAAAGTAAATTTCTCTTGATTTATTTTTTAAAAAAATTTTATTTGCTACTCCAATAATCATAACCGATTGAAAAAATAACAGAAAATAAAAAGTAAAAAATAGTTGTAAAAAATGCAGACACAATATCTGTTGTAAAAAATAATAAGGTAAATAAAATAATAAGTTGTAAAAAAGGATAATTAGGATATGCAATCCATAATATACTGAACAATTTTTTCCTATTTTCTAAAATATTTTTTAACATTTTGGTCACATCTTCTTTTGAGAGTTCAGAAAATCCCTTTTCAGAAAACTCAGAGAATAAATCAAGAAAAAATTCTTTTAAATCATAGTGATTATTATTTTTTCTAGATGATAAAAAGGAACTATTAATTTCCGGGTTTTGTAATGGATCAAAAGATTTTTTAATATTTGATGATTTTACATTTTCTTCTAGATCATTATTATTTTTTGAAAATATTTTCTTATTCCTTTTTTCTTCTATAGGATTGATTCCCTCTCGAATCTTTATTTTTGCAGAATTTCTTATTACTCTAGCTTGATCCAGCGATACCTCTGGCCAAACACCTAATGAAGATGATTTTTGTTTACCATCAAAGCGAAAGTCAAATCTCCAATACTTAGAACCATTAGGATGTACCAAAAGGTATAGGCCCTCACCGTCAGAAATCTTAAATTGTTTGGGTTTGTTTTTTATCTTCTTAATAATTTTTTCGGTTAGGTTATTCTTTGCCATATTCTTTATTTGATATAAAATTACATATATTAAAATATATTTAACCAGAAAAATATTTTTTGTTTGTCAAATTTATTAACGCCGATTTTTTTACTTTTATACTATACTAGTAAATTATGCTGGTAAATATTTTTTACCTTCTGATTTACATGCACCCATAATGCCTTGTATTAATAATTTACAAAAATTGGATAAATTGAATGAAAATTTTTCTATAAAATCTTTACTTAAATGAAAATAATTATAATAATTCCAATTGTTAATCAACTTTCAATATTTTTATTATAATGATACATTTTTCGACGGCAAAGCGCGTTCTGAGAGCATATAAAGAAAATTTTTACAAATCTCCAGAATATCTAGTTCAAGCTCCTGGTAGAGTAAATATTATTGGAGAACACACTGATTATAATGACGGATTTGTTCTCCCAATAGCAATTAATAGGGTCATTAGTATTGCATTTACAACTATTAACGAACCTGAAATACGATTATTTTCTCTGGACTTTGATCAGCATGTCTCTATATCGCTTGAAGAAAATTTTGTAAAAAATAATGGTTGGCAGGAATACCTAAAAGGACTAATTAAAATATATAAAAAAAATGGTTTTAAACTCCAAGGATGGCAAGGCGTATTCGCAGGGGATGTTCCTATTGGTGCAGGTCTTTCGTCATCTGCAGCACTAGAACTTGGATTTTCTAGAGCAATTGCATCAGCATCCAACTGGAAATGGGAACCTCATAAGATGGCTTTGCTTTCACAGAAAGCAGAAAATGAATGGGTTGGTGTCAATTGCGGTATTATGGACCAAATGATATCTGCTTTAGGTAAAATAGATCATGCTCTATTCTTAGATTGTCGCTCTCTAGAAAGCACTAGTTTAGCTTTACCTAAGTCTGTAAGAATTGTTGTATTAGATACTGATACCCGAAGAGAACTGGTCGACTCTGAATATAATGATCGTAGAAATCAATGTGAAACCGTGGCTCAGTACTTTGGAGTAAAGGCACTGAGAGATTTAACATTAGAAGATTTGGAAAAATCAAAACTTAATTTAAATATCACTGATTTCAAAAGGGCACGTCACGTCATTCGGGAAAATAAAAGAGTAATTGAATGTGTAGAAGCTATAAGAATGGAATTACTTGAAAAAGTAGGAGAACTTTTGATAGATAGCCATATGAGTTTACGTAATGATTTTGAAGTTTCAAGTGAAGAACTTGACCTAATAGTTGATTTATCTATTCAATCTCCTGGCTGTTATGGTGCTAGAATGACGGGTGCAGGATTTGGTGGATGTGCTTTAGCATTAGTAGATGAAAAATATATTCAAACATTTGTCTCACAAGTTAAAAAAGAATATCGACTTTCAACTGGTAAAATAGCTAAACTATATGTTTGTAGAGCAACTAGGGGATCTACAGTATTTTCCAAAAAATAATTTTTCAACATACTTGGTTGACAAGATTAATATTTTTAAAATATTAACAATTTTCAAAAAAATTTAACAGGGTCTGTTTTTCTCCAATCGAAAGGACGAAATAAATAATTAAATTTATATACCCCTGAGTGTACCAAATATCTTTCAAGTGTGTCTGGTCCGCAACTCCCACTTCCAAGACCTCTTTGCTTATGATCTATATATACAAATGTTTCTAGAAATGGTTTGAGTTTATATGAATGGGATGTTTCAAATAAATGATCATCTGGGTAATGGCTTACTGAACCTTCAAATAGTCCTGAACTTGAAATAAATAACCCTGAAAAATTATTATTTTTTAGCATCATCCATCTTAAATCTGTCTTATTGCCATGCTCCTGAGGAACTATATAAGGTACATACTGCTTATTTACACTTGAATGGTACCTTCCTACTCTGACACCAGCCTTTCTATCAATATAACTTTCATGAGGCCCATTTCCAAACCATTCGAATTCTTCGAAACCTTTTTCTAGCTCCATCATTATCCCAATACGAGGAATATCATTTAATTCTTTGTTAACTATAACTTGATTTTCCATCCAAAGTGTAAAGTTTGGGAAAACATGCCAGAATATTTTGTGAATAAATGCTTCAGAAAAGGAACCACATGAGAAATGATGCTCAACTTCGATTTGTAAAATTGAATGTCCTAAATTTTTCTCAAAGTTACAAAATCTTAAATTTTCTTGTCTAATATCTTGTTTATTATTTAAACAAGATATTTTTTTTGAAACTTTACATCGTTCTTTGGTTAATCGTATCTCATTCAAACCTGATTTAATCCAACGATTTAAAGTTTTTACCGAAATTAAGTTTGATTTTGATTTTTGCTCATTTCTTAGCCACGCCTTTACTCCATCATTATCTGTTGGAGCACGCCAGACATTGAGTTTTGGAGGAGAAACCAATAATTTATTATTTCCAATTATAATTTGATGTAAAATTCCTGAATTAATATCAAAGTTAATTCCTCCCATATCCGAATTTATACTTACTTCATTTTTAGATAATGAAATATCTACCAAGTCTCTATTACCAAAAAATGAAATTTCATTTTTTTTTGAACTTTTTTCTAACTCTTTAACTCTAAACTGATTCCAGCCCAACTCATGGCCGGTATCAGCCCATTTACAAGACTTTTTAAGTATATAGCTAGTTTTTAGAAATACTTCTTTTCCAGTATCAAATTTTGGTTTCAATATATTAATCTTAATTTGCTTTTTTTGTTGAGGAGATACATTAAGTGTTTCGATGATTCCTTCTTGAACAGTTTCTCCATCAACTTCAAGTGTCCATTTCAGAAGAAGATCATTTAGGCTTTTAAAATATCTACGGTTGTAAATCTCAAATTTTCCTTTTTGAATATCAATTATTTTTAATTCAACAGGTTGGACAAGTTTTTTGAATTCATTTATTGCAGGATGTACTTTACGATCTGGCCATAAAAGACCATTAATACAAAAATTTGCATCATTTGGATCATCTCCAAAATCTCCTCCATAATCCCAATTACCTCTTCCTTCATAATCTAGGCCTTGATCTACCCAATCCCATATAAACCCTCCTTGCAAGCCTTGATAATTAAATATCGCCTTCCAATAATCAGAGAGGCTACCATTACTATTTCCCATTGCATGAGAATATTCGCACATAATGAGTGGTCTTTGATCTTTAGAATTCTTTGACCATTCAACAATATCATTTATTTCAGGGTACATAGGAGCAATTACATCTGTAGCAAAAGAATTAAAGCCGTCTTCTTGTCGCCAATCCCCTTGGAAATCTGGGCGAAGTGCCCCTTCATAATGTAGTAATCTACTATTATCTCTCTCACGAATCCATCCTGCACAAGCAGAATGATTAGGTCCATAACCAGATTCATTTCCTAGTGACCACATAATAATACTAGGATGACTCTTATTAGTTTCAACCATACGCTTAGTCCTATCCAGAAAAGCACTTACCCAAATAGGTTCTCTACATAGACGTCCATAATAATGATGCGTCTCGATATTTGCTTCATCTACTACATATATTCCAAATTCATCACAAAGTTCATACCAAAATGGGTCATTTGGATAATGAGAACACCTCACCGCATTGAAATTATTCTGTTTCAAAAGCTTTATATCTTTTAACATAGATTCTCGGCTGACAGTTTTTCCATTCTGCGGATCATGTTCATGTCGATTTACTCCTTGTATCAACACAGGTTCTCCATTAATTAAAAGTTCCCTATTTTTAGTTTCAATCCTTCTGAAACCAATTTTAAAAGATGTAAATTCTATTCCTGTTGAAGAAGGATCAAAAAGACAGACTACTAAAGTGTAGAGATTTGGCATCTCTGAACTCCAAAGTTCAGGATTTTCAACTATTTCTGAAAATCTTATAAGGTGTCCAATATTTTTTCTAGCATCATTAGCAATTGGTACTTCTTGGAAAAGCATCGATGGGAAAATAAAACTACCAAATGGATCCATTAACTGTATTCCCACTTTCCATCCAAGTTCTGGAATACTGGAAAACTTAACCCTTATTTCAGCATTAAGTAGTCCTTCATCCAAACTATTTTTTAAATTACCAACTGGAAAAATATCTTCCAAAAAAGTCATAGCTGTAGACCTCAGGTAAATACTTCGATGAGCTCCCGCCATCCACCAATGATCCTGATCTTCAAGATAACTTCCATCAGACCAACGAATAATTACGATACTTAATTGGTTCTCACCTCTAACAATCCATGGAGTTATATCAAATTCTACAGGTGTACGACTATCCTTTCCAAAACCTACATTGTTTCCATTGCAGAAAAGAAAAAACGAACTTTCAACACCTCCAAAGTGTACTACTGTTCTTCGATTTTTCCATCCTGCTGGTAAACTAAATGTCTTTCGGTATAGTCCAGTTGGATTTTCTTCAGGGACCATAGGTGGTTGGTCTGGAAATGGCATTTGTACATTGGTATAATGAGGTTTATCGTAACCTTGCATTGTCCAATTACCAGGCACTTTAATTCTACTCCAATCAGAATCTTCAGTACTAGAAAAAATATATGATTTTTTTAGATCTGCAGGTTTTGAAAAAAGCTTGAACTTCCAGTCACCATCAAGGCTGAGAAACCAATCAGAATCTTGAGGTTCAGCATTTATAGCTTCTTTTTCACTTGAGAATCCATGAAAATTAGATCTGGGGGGCAGATTATTGATTCCGACACACTGGGGATTCATCCAAGGAATATCTGGACCTGAATATAAAAATTTTGGACAAATGCTCATAAAGTTTCTCTGTAGTGAATGACTGACTGCTCTCGAAGTTTTTCAGCAGAATATTCTGGGGTAAGATCTCGTTGAGATTCAGAGAGTAATTCATACCCCACCAAAAATTTTTTCACATTCGGAGACCTAAGAAGTGGTGGAAAAAAATGAGCGTGTAAAAGCCAATGCTTAGACTCTTCATACAATGGAGCCTCATGCCAACCCATAGAGTAAGGGAATGAAATTTTAAAAAGATTATCATATCTAGTTAATATATTTTTTAATATATTAGATAAATCAACTTGCTCTTTAGAATTTAGATCTGGAAGTCGATGAACTACTCTCAAAGGCAATAGGAGAATTTCAAAAGGCCAAGTTGCCCAATATGGAACAACTGCTAACCAGGAATCATTGGTTTCTATTACCCTAATCTTAAAATCCATTTCACGCTGAGAATAAATTTCAAGAAGTAGTTTGCCATTATCATTATAGTATTTTTTCTGGGACTGTTCTTCTAATTTTGCTTGAGAAGGAAGAACATTTGTTGCCCAAATCTGTCCATGAGGGTGAGGATTAGAACACCCCATCATCTCCCCTTTGTTTTCAAAGATTTGTACCCACTTATAACTATTTCCCAGTTCAATACTTTGACTTATCCAAGTTTTTATAACTTGAAGGATCTCTGCCTGGTTCATTTCAGGCATTGTCTTACTGTGGTTAGGCGAAAAACATATTACTCTACAGGTTCCAGAAATTTCCATTGTTTGAAAAATTTCATCATCAGATATTTCATTTCTATTTTGTTTATGCTTACTTTCATTTAAAGCTGGAAAATCATTTTGGAAAACAAAAGTACCTTTATATTCTGGATTTATTTCTCCTCCTGATCTCTTATTACCGGGACAAAGATAACAATTAGAATCATATTCAGGAACTCTTATATTTCTTGTATTCTCAAACTGTCCTTCCCATGGTCTTTTCATTCTATTTGGGGAGACTAATACCCAATCACCAGTCAATGGATTTTTTCTGCGGTGAGAATTTTCATTAAAATTTAACATAAATCAAATAAAATTTTAAAATTTTATTCTTTTACTGCACCTAAAGTCAAACCGGTAATGAAATGTTTCTGGAGCAAAAAAAACAATATCACTGGAGGAAGAGCCGCTATAATAGACCCGGCTGAAACAAGATGCCAGAATGAAGTCCACCTACCCTGTAATGCCTGAATTCCTAATGTTACAGGACGTGCCTCATCTCCCTGAACTAGAACAAGTGCCCAAAAATAATCATTCCAAATAAAGGTAAATTCTAAGACTGCCAGTGCTGCTAGAGCTGGTTTTACAAGAGGTAAAATTATATTCCAGAATATACGAAATTCGGAAGCACCGTCAATCCTAGCACTCTCAACCAATTCATGTGGCAGTTCCTTAATGAATCCCCTAAGAAAAAAAGTACAAAAACCTGTTTGAAATGCTGTATGGAATAGAATCAAGGCCATTTTTGTGTCGTAAATACCAAACTTCAAGGTTAAATCTCTCACAGGTATCATTAAAATTTGTGCAGGAACAAAATTCCCAGCTATAAATAGGGCAAAAATTGTAAAATTTCCTCGAAAATTATGTTTTGCAAGTGCATAACCAGCCAAAGAACTCAAAGCTAATGTTACTAAAACTGTAGGGATGGTTATAACTACACTATTAAAAAAGTACTGAAGCATTGGAGTCAAAGTAAAAATCTGGGTATAGTTTTCAATTAATGAAAACTCACTTGGCCATCTATAGAAATTCCCAGAATTAATATCTGCCAAAGAACGAATTGAAATCATAATTGCTGCGCCCAAAGGGAGTAACCAAATTATCAAAGAAAAATATAGAATAATACGATATCTTGCTCTAGCGAAAATATTTGATTTTTGTATAGGCTCTGGAAACATAATTATAATCGTCCTTTTTCATTTAACCAAACTCTTATGAGGAACCAGGCAATATAAATATCAAGAATTAAAAAAAGTATTGTCGCCAAAGCAGCTCCATATCCCATTCTATAATTAAAAATAGCCTGTTCAACCATTTCGTAAGCTAAAACAGTAGAAGTCCCCCAAGGACCTCCACGAGTCATTATTGCCACTAGATCAAAACTTCTTAAAGCACCCAAAACCGAAACTACTACGGCTATGAATGTAGCAGGTCTCAACTGTGGAAGAATAACATTCCAAAACATTTTCCAACCCTTTGCTCCGTCAATTTTTCCCGCCTCTACAATTTCTTTGTTCAATCCTGCTAAGCCAGTCATGTATAAAATAAGACAATATGCAACTTGAGGCCAAAGAGCCGCTAAAATTATTCCATAAGTAACAATTTTTTCATTTGACAGCACTGCTAATGGCTCAAACCATAATAATTCTAGAAAATAATCAAGTAGTCCATATTCTGGATTATAAAACTGCGAAAAAACAAGACCAACTACGACTGGACTCACTACGAATGGGAAAAAAAATAAAGATTTTATAAATTTCAACTCAGCAAGATTTTGATTGAGAAAAATTCCTAAGGTAAGACTTATTAAAGGCGCCAATAGAAAAAAAATAAGCCATATTATATTATTCCAAATTGCAGTATGAACCCTATCATCATCCAACATTTCAATGTAGTTAGACAGACCAACCCAAAACATTTCCCCAACCCCATTCCATTCATATAAACTTATCCAAAGACTTGAGAAAATTGGATAGAGTACATATACTGCAAACAGCAGCATTGCGGGGGCTAAAAAAAATAAAGGCGTTAATCTTAACTGATTCCTATCCCAGAAATTTACTTGCATGGAAAGTGGGCAGGAGAACCTGCCCAAATATAATTATTTTTTGAATATTCGTTTTCTTACTTTTTCAATACGTTTACGAATCTGTTTTTCTCGGTCTGGCTTTACCATGAACTCCTGAAATCCTTTCATGCCTTCCTTGGCCATTTCAGGATTAGTATCTCTATCATAGAACTGAGCTAAACCTGCTGATTCACTGAGAACTTTAAAACCAATTTTTAAAAACTTATCCGTAGGTGCTGGGGATTGATTGTTTGTAGGTAACATACCCTCAACTTCTGCAACCAATGATTGAACATTAGGCTTAGCTAAAAATGCTAGAAATTTTCTTGCATCTGTCTTATTTTTAGCCTTTGAAGGAATATGTACTGAATCAGTTGGAGCTTCCTCCCATGTGCGTACATTTCCATCTATAACTGGGAATTGAAAATATCCAATCTTTCCTGAAAGTCCACCTTCCTTTAGGTTAGGCACTACAAAATTACCCATCAAATACATAGCAGCATCTCCGTTTATCATAGGGGCTTGTCCTTCCTGCCAAGACAAAGATGCATGATTTTCTATAAAGTAACCTTTTCTTGCCAAATCACCCCAAATATCAAAAACCTTATCCAGGCGACTATCTTCATAAGAAATATTTCCGTCCATTAATGACATATGGAAATCATAACCATTAACTCGCAAATTGAGAAAATCGAACCAACCTGCAGCTGTCCAGAGATACTTTGTTCCTATGGTGAAAGGAGTAACTCCGTTTTGCTTTAGTGTCTTACATATGTGCATCAAGTCTGCAATACTCCTTGGCTCACCAAGACCATATTTTTTAAAAATATCGGTTCTGTAATATACTCCCCATTGATAATAGGTTAGGGGTACTCCCCACTGCTTACCATTTACAGTCATAGTTGAACGAGCAGCAGATAGTTGACTATCTAGCCCATGTTTTTTCCAAACATCACTTACATCTTCAAATAGCCCTTGATCAACAAAAAACTTCATTCTATTTCCTGAAAACCAGTTTATAACATCAGGAGGCTCTGCCTGCAGAAAATTACGTATTGCAGTTTTATATGCTTCATGGTCATAAATTGTCATTTCAACATTAATACCTGGATTTTCTTTCTCGAACATTGGAATAATCTTTTCTTTCCATAGTTTTTGAGTATTAGCGTTAGAACTATTTTGTGTAATTTTAAGAGTACCAGCAAAAGCCGTAGCCATCAAAATAGAAGCTGATACAACAATGCTAATAAATAGCTTCATTTTTCTCTCCTTCTTTAAGTTATTAAGACTTAGAAAACAACAAAAATAAAATTACATAACTAAATTTTTCCACTTTCTATCAATCCTTATTGAAAATCAGTATAATACTTAAAATAAAACAATTTTCCTAAATATAAGAAAGCAATTTAATTTTTATAATGTAATCTTAATAGTAATTTTTCATATAGCCAAAAATTATCACAGCTATCAAAAAAATCTGAAAAATTTTGAATTTTTAATAGCACACTCATTTGATGATTTAACAATCAGCAAAGTGTGGTAAGTTATCATATTGCTTTACAATTGCAAATTAATTTTTTCAATTTATATCTTTCATTGAAAAATAGCTTAACTAAATTTTGGAATCATTTCACAATGGGCTAATAAAAGATCATCTACAAGGTTACAAATTTCATCAATAGAAAGTTCTGCTGCAGTATGAGGGTCAAGCATGGCAGCATGATAAATGTATTCCTTCTTCCTTGAAAGAGCTGCTTCTACAGTTAATTGCTGGACATTGATATTTGTCATCATCAAAGCAGAAAGTTGGATTGGCAAAACTCCTATTTTTTGTGGCTGAATACCTTTTTTATTTATTAAGCAAGGAACTTCTACGCTTATGTTACTAGGTAGATTTTCAATAAAACCCTTATTTTCAACATTTCCATTTATTGTAACTTCTTTATTGTTTTCTAAACCATTAATTATCGAAGCAGCATATTCATGACTTTGACAAATTTCCAATTTCTGATTTATATCTTCTAGTTTTTTCTTCTGTTTTTCCCAATCTGAAATCTGTTTTTTGCATCTAACTATATATTCATCAAGGGGAATATTATAATTTTTTATAAGATCTGGTCGACCTCTTTTAATGAACCAAGGCGTGTATTCAGAGAAATGCTCACTTGACTCAGTAACAAAATAGCCAAATCTTTTTAAAACTTCATATCTAACCAAATTATCTTCAGGTACTTTCCCTTGTTTTATAATTTGTCTAAGACGAGGATAAAGGTCTTCGGTAATACCATCTTGCTTTTTTTCAAAACTCAGGTAAAACGACATATGATTTATACCAGCACACAAGTAACTTATATCAGAAATATTTTCATTTAGATCCTCTGCTAACTGCTCTGCAGTACCTTGAACACTATGACATAGACCAACCATTTTAAGTTCAGGTGCAATTCTATTTATAGCCATACAAAGCATTACCATCGGATTTACATAATTTAAAATAATGGCATTTGGACAAACTTTTTCTATATCTGAGAGGATTTCTTTAAGAATAGGGATTGTTCTAAGAGCACGCATTATACCACCAACTCCAAGTGTATCAGCAATAGTTTGTCTTAGCCCATACTTCTTAGGTATTTCAAAATCAATTACAGTTGATGGCTTGTATCCTCCTATCTGCATCATAAAAATAACGTAATCTGCTTCGATTAAAACCTCACGACGGTTGATTGAAGAAATAATTTTAGTTTTTAATCCTAGTTGTTCTGCAATTCTTTTTGTAACTATTTCAGAAGTACCTAACCTTTCATGATCAATATCATGCAGAGCAATTTGAATGTCTTCTGCAAGTTCAGGGGTTAGCAAAACATCACCTATCAGCCTTTTGGCAAATACCGTGCTACCCGCACCTATTAAAGCTATTTTTGTCATGATTAATTAAAAAATTAAGATTATTTTATTTATAAATTCATAATTCTGAAGAAATTCAAAATATATTAGTTCATTTTAAAGATTTATATATCCACCGAAATACTAGTTCTTTTAATGAAAATGAATAAATTTAAATCTGAAATTTTCGAATAATAGTATAATGAGTTTTTTCCCTAGTCTTTAAAATTCAGATATTAAAATTTTCAGGGGATATTCACTTAAAATATTTTCCAGTTCTATCAAAAGACTTTTTGCATCATTTTTAGAGAATACCATAGGAGGCTTAAATTTAATAACATTATGACCAGGACCTTCCGTACTAAGTAAAATTTTACGTGATTTCATCCTTTCTACTAAATATGTAGCATGATTTGGTGCAGGTTCTTTCGTTTGACGATCAAGAACTAATTCTATACCAAGAAAAAATCCTTCTCCACGAACATCTCCAATTAAAGGAAAAGAACTTTTTAAGCCTTCGAGTTTGTTTTTCAACCAGTTGCCAGTTTTTGCAGCATTTTGAATAAGTTTTTCATTTTCAATTACATCAATTACAGCCATACCAACAGAGCAAGAAACTTGTGATCCTCCAAAAGTATTAAAATATTCCATGCCATTAGCGAATGCTTCCGCAATTTCCTTTCTGGTAATAACTGCTCCTAATGGATGTCCATTACCAATAGGCTTACCTAAAGTAACAATATCAGGAACAACATCCTGAAGTTCAAACGCCCAATAGTGGCTTCCTACTCTACCAAAACCAACTTGAACTTCATCTGCAATACATAAACCACCATTTTGCCTCACAAAACTGTAGGCTTGTTTGAGAAAATTGTCAGGTAATGGTACATGGCCTCCACAACCAAGCATGGACTCACATATAAAAGCTGCTGGAGACCTTTCATTTAATACCAGATTATCACAAATTTTTTTTACTTCCTCTGCATAGAGATTACCAGCGCTAATTGGATCTTGATATTTTCCCCTATACAAATAGGGCATTGGCGCCATATGCACCCAATCAGGTGGAGCATAACCACCAGGTCCATTATGTTTATATGGACTTATATCTATATTTGCTAGAGTGTTTCCGTGATAACCTTCCTCTAGAACAATTACATCCTTTTCACCAGTCACTGTTAAGGCAATCCTTAAAGCTAATTCATTAGCTTCACTACCAGAACAAACCAAAAAACATGTATCTAAAGATTCATGAAATAGATCACAAAGTCGTTCAGCATAATCAATATTTACTGGATTTAGAAATCTAGTATTTGTGTTCAAAATATATGCTTGATCTGTCTGAGCCTTAACAATGCTGGGGTGAGAATGACCAATATGTGCTACATTGTTGATGCAGTCCAAATAAACCTGACCTTTTGAATCTATGAGTGATTGGCCTTTTCCTCTGAGAATTGTAATTGGGTCATTATATGATAAGCTAAGAGAAGAACCAAAAATTTTTTTTCGCCTAATTAGCAAATTTTCTTTGTTAACTTTTTCTTTAACTTTTTTACTATTAATCCCTAAAATAATGCTTGGATCAGGGCAAATACTCTTCCAAAAACTTTGCTGTGATGGGAGCGCTACTCCTGGGAAATTTCCAATAAAATTAAATATATCAAGAATAACTTGAAAATGAATATGAGGAAGCCATCCTCCGTTTTCTTTTGGGTGTCCAATTTTAGCAAAGGTTTCGCCAGCCTCAATAACTTGATGAAGCTTCAAATTTTTAAGACATCCTTTATCTAAATGACCGTACAAAGTATAAAATTCTGGACCTTCTTCTGCCTTATGCTTCAATATTACTGTAGGGCCATAATCTAATACTCCTTGGTTATCTTGAAAACAAAATACTTCACCTTTGATTGGAGCATACACTGATTTTCCGGTATCTGTAAAAATGTCTATTCCTAAGTGTATGGTTCTCCTTTCATTACCATCAATAGAATTATGTAAAAATTCTTTAGAAGTATAGAATGATCGGGTTTCTCCGTACTTACCTAAACCAGTTTCAGCCTTTTTTTCAATCAAATATTCTGAAAAATATTTCATTTGTTCTTTAATTGACATATTCTCTGTTCTAGCCGAAAAAGAACTGCCAACACTCAAATCAAGTATCACTGTTTTTTCATTATCAATTTTTTTTCCCAATATGGAATTAAATGAGCCCCTTGATTTTTGAAGCCATCTTTTGAATTTTGATTCAGAAGGAAATGCTTCCATTTTACAAGCATCCCTAAAAAGATAGTAAGCATAACGAAAATTCACTTCTTGAAGTTCAATTATTAATTCTCGGGCAGGTTTTTGACTTATTCCAAGGTACTTATTTTCAGGATCTTTCTGTTGTTGAAAAGCACCTATAGTTACACTAAGGCAAAGTCTCATGATAATCATCGGAAAAAGAATTTCTATCTCACTTTCTTCGAGTTTAAGATTACTATTAAAACCTTCAATAAAATTAAAAGCTGCATCAAGAGGATCTTTTTTATCAAGCATTAAATAAGCACAAGCCACTGCAGGGTCAGCAATAAGATAAGAGTGAGTCATATCTCCAAAGTCTATTAATCCAAAATTGTAAGATTCTGAAAGATTTGGAGCTACAAGAATGTTATAATCATTAAAATCATTGTGAATCCATCCTCGTCTTAGTTTTTTTTCCAGAGAAAATAACGAATTAGAAAAATTTTCCAAAGATTGTATTACGCATTTTTTTAATTCCTGATCATTAATAAATACAATATATTCTTCTAAAATATTTTTAACATTATGAATTTCCCAAAGAAGATTGCGTTTAAATGGAGCGATTGAAATTTCTTTGAGAGCATTTGTTACTGTTCCACACATTTTACCTAGAGATTTAAAAAAATACTTCGTATGTGGACTATATTCAGCTATAGGCACTCCTTCAACATAACGAACAATCCTCATCATGTGTGAAGTTCCTAGGGAAGACTTTACAAATGTAAGAGGTTTTCCGTCTTTGTTTAAGAAAATCTCCGGGAATTTAGCCGTATTAATTTTCTTGGAAACCAGTTCTATTGCTTCATTCTGAACATTCATAAAGTCAATAGTTTCGCAAGAATTTGAGATTTTTAAAACAAATGACTCACCACTTTTTTTCCTGATCAGAAAATTTAAATCTCTTTCACCAGGTAATTCTTCTATTTTACAAAAAAGACCATAATACTCTTCCAATAGAACACTAATCTCATTAATTTGAAATGATGGCCTTTTAAATCCTAGTATTGAATTTTTCATTTTAACGATAGAACGAGAATGTTTATTTTTGAAAAAATATAGTTGAATATTTTCTAATTTAGTTGACATTCTAAATTAATGATTATAGTTTTTCAAAAACCATTTAACTTCAAAATTAAAATAATATAAATGAAAAAATTACGTTGGGGCATTTTAAGCACTGCAAAAATTGGATTAAAAAAAGTGATCCCTGCTATGCAAAAAAGTAAATACTGCGAAATAATAGCCATTGCCTCAAGAAATTTAGATAAAGCAAATGAAGTATCTTTAAGACATGGAATTACAAAAGCCTATGGTTCATATGATAAACTTATTGAAGATAGAGAAATTGACGCAGTTTACATACCACTCCCAAATCATTTGCATGTCAAATGGTCTATCAAATCCTTAGAAGCTGGTAAACACGTTCTGTGCGAAAAACCTATAGGTCTTTCAACAAATGAAATTGAAAAACTAATAGAGTTCTCTAAAAAATATCCACAATTAAAGATAATGGAAGGATTCATGTACAGACATCATCCTCAATGGAAAATGACAAAAAAATTAGTTGAAAAAGGGGAAATAGGAGAATTAAAGAATATTGATTCATTTTTTTCATATTATAACACCAATCCAAAAGATATCAGAAATATATCAGAAATTGGAGGTGGAGGTATGATGGATATAGGTTGTTATTGTATTTCATTGGCACGATTTATTTATGGTAAAGAACCCATAAAAGTTTTTGGAAAATTAGAAAATGATCCTAAATTTAATACTGATAGAATCTGTTCCGGAATTATGGAATTTCCAAATGGAACCTCAACTTTCACCTGTTCAACTCAACTTGTGCCTTACCAAAAAGTAAACCTATTTGGCACAAAGGGAAGAATTGAAATAGAAATTCCTTTTAATGCCCCTCCTGAAAAAAAATGTAAAATAATTCACCAATACGAAAACAAACTTGATGAAATTTCTTTTGAATTATGCGATCAATACACTTTACAAGGAGATTTGTTTTCAATGGCTATTTTAAATAACACAAAAGTACCTACTCCAATATCAGATTCATTGGCTAATATGAATGTACTGGAAAAAATATTGAATAGTTCTCAGAGTAATTCCTGGTCAGTAATATAATTTTTTTCTTTTCAGATTTTCGTGAGTAAAAAAATAAAAAAAACTATGATATATATAATAACTATCTATGTTATAGTTGGTTTATTTCTATACATATTCCAAAGAAAACTTATATATATACCTACTAAGAAAATATCTCATGGCTTTGAAAAAATTCAACTGCAAAATAAAAAAGTAACGATAGAGATTATCGTAATAAATCCCAATAAAGATGAGGCAATTATCTATTGTGGAGGAAATGCAGAGTCAGTGATTTACAACGCAGAGGATTTTTTGACTAACTTCCCTTTTAAAACATTTTATCTACTAAATTATAGAGGTTATGGTGGTAGCAGCGGGAGTCCAAGTGAAAAAGGGATTTATTCAGATGTGGTCCTACTTTTTGACAATATTTATAAAAATCATAAAAAAATCCATGTTATGGGAAGAAGTTTAGGTACAGGTGTAGCGACTTATTTGGCTTCAAAAAGATCTGTTGAGAAAATGATTTTAATTTCTCCATACGATAGCATTAAAAGTATTGCTCAAAAAAGATTCCCTATTTATCCTATTTTTCTTCTTCTAAAAGATAAATATGAGTCAATACGTAGGATACCAGATATTAATGCAAAAACAATGATTTTGATTGCTGAAAATGATAAAGTAATTCCTAAAAAACATTCCATTAGATTATATAATGAATTCCCATCAGAGCAAATTACAAAGAAAATAATATTTGATGCAGGACACAACGATATTTCTCTAAAAAACGAATACTATGAACAAATAAAAAATTTTCTTGATAATTAGCCTTTAACTCAAGCTTTTAATGATTTATAAAGTTAAATTTAATTAAAATATGGAAAAGAAAATTGAATTTTATTTTGATGTAGTTAGTCCATACTCATACTTCGCCTCAAAACTAATTGACGAAGTTGTAAAAAAAAATAATGCAATCTTAAATTGGAAACCTATATTACTTGGAGGAATTTTTAAAGCTACAGGAAGCCCAATTGCTCCAGGTTTAGCACCAGAAAAAAAACCCTATTTGATCAAAGATCTTGAACGAATCTCAAATTATTATAAAATCCCTTTCAAGATGCCTTCAGAATTCCCTATAAGCTCCTTACTTGCTATGAGAGTTTTGTGTAGTTTAAAAGTAGATAATATCCATTTTTATGCTCAAAAAATCTTTGAAGCCTACTGGAAAGATAATAAAAATATTGCAGACAAAGAAGTACTAACTGCTTTAATTAATTCTGATTTAGTTGAAAAAGCTAATATGCAAAAAATTAAAGATAAACTTTTCAAAAACACTGAAGCCGCAGTCAAAAGAGGGATATTTGGAGCTCCTACTTTTTTTTTTGGTAATGAAATGTTTTTTGGGCATGACCGAATTTACCTGTTAGATGATTACCTTAAAACAAAATTTTAAATATCTAATACTAAAGTTAAATTTAACACAAAATAATTTAGTCTGAAAAATTAAGTAATTTATATCAACAAATCAAATTTTTTTATGAATTCTATTTTAAATAAACTTAAAAATAATGCGATTATCTTGCTTGATGGAGGTGTCTCTACTGAAATTCAAAAACGTGGTGTTAAAATGCATTCGGAAGTATGGAGTGGAATTGCCCACATGTCAAATCCTGAAATAGTTCTTAAAGTTCATGAGGATTACATTAGTGCAGGATCACAAATTATAACTGCTAATACATACTCATGTGCTCGACATGTGCTTGAAAGTATTCATTTAGGAAAGGAAACCAAAAAAATTAATAATAAAGCAATAACTTTAGCAAAAAAAGCAAGAGATAATGTAGGAAAAGAAGAAGTTTGGATTGCTGGATCAATGTCTAGCATGGCTCCATTTGGAAGTACACAAGAAGTTGCTGAAGGCGAGAAGGTAGAGGGAAACTACAGAGAATTAGCTGAAACTTTAGCAGAAGCAGGAGTCGATTTAATTATAGCTGAAATGATAAGGGATATTAAAAATGCAAAAAATATTATCAAATCTGCCTTGTCAACTGGATTACCAGTATGGATAGGGTATAGTGCTATGCTTGGAAATAACAGTAAAACTGTTCTTGGTTGGAGGTGGAAAACCACTAAAAACCCTATTGAATTTGAAAAATTGGTTGAAACAATTTCCCCCCTAGGTGGAGAAGTTGCTGGTATAATGCATAGTCAGGTAAGAGATACCGATTCTGCTTTAGAGATATTATCAAGAAAATGGAGTGGTCCAATGCTCGCTTATGCCGAAACAGGAAAATTAGAAAAACCTGATTGGAGTTTTAAAGAAATATATACACCAAAAAGGTATGCAGAAGAAATAAAGAAATGGGTAAAAAAATATGGAGTAAAAATTATCGGTGGTTGCTGTGGAACAGGACCAGAACATATTCGTATGCTGAAAAAAGAAATAGCTGATATTTCTTATTAATATATTTTTTAAGTCAAAATTTTCTTTCACTTCTTAATCTAAAAAAATTAGTAGGCCTCTAATTACTTTGTTACTTACATACCATTGTCTTCAGTTTCAGATATTGTTTCCTGTTCAACAATTTGCCATTTATCAATGTTTTCTACTCCTAATAATTCTTTTTTTAATTTTTCTTTGAAAGTTTTGTTCAAATCAAGCATTTGAACATTTCTAAATCCTAAAATTTTAAGCTTTTTATTTCTTTCTTTAATTTTCTTCTTCCTAATTTTTATTTCATGCTTTTTCACACCCAAATTCAAATTTTTAAAATAGTTGCCCGTAATTCTTTCTGGCTGCTGGATTAATAATTTCTTATCGATAATTATAGCCTTGCCTTTTTCAAGACTAAATTCAATTTTTTCAAAATCCCTAATACTTATTTTCCTTTTTTTACTTACTCTAAAGCCTGGTTTTGCAATAACTGAAAGTTTAGAAAGTTTATATTTTCCTGGTTTTAACTTAGATTTATATGCAAAATAAGTATCTGGATTTGGTTCTATTCTAAAGGGAATTTTCTTTTCACTTGAATCTTCAATAGTAAAATTTACTGTATAAATAAATTTTTTTAATGTTTGAATTGTTTCAACTGGAATAATGAGCAAAGTTTGATTATTTTCATCTGGTTCAGGAACTGACAGGGAGCAACCAAAAAAGAAATAAAATACAAACAAATTAAAAATTATAACATTTTTTTTTGCCTGTTTAGATAATATAGAAGTAAAAAACTTAATATTATTCAAGATGACCTTGATCTTAATTTTTACGATCTTTTTTATCAATTCCACTTTTCGAAATTTTCTACTTCTTTCAATTTTTCCCTTAAATTAGATTCAAAACTCTCATCTAGATCTAATATCTGGACCCACTTTACTCTTTGTTTCTTCATTTGCTCTCTATCAGCATCTCTTTTCATCTTCCTACCTTTTTCCTTCTTAATTCTTTCAAGATTTTTTTCGGCATCAGTTAGCTTTTGGTGTCTTGGCTGTCTTCGTTTTTTTGGTTTTGTTAGTTTAGATTCAGGTTGGAGCAACAAAATTTTTTTATCAATTATTCTGACTTTTCCTTTTTCAAGCAAAAAAACATTAATATTATCTATTTTTTCTCCTCGTATTTTTTTCTTACCTCCTAACTTAAATCCTGACTTTGCTTTTCTGGTCATTCTTGTAATTTTATATTTGCCTGGTTTCAACTTTGTAGTATAAGTGAAAAGCATTTCAGGATTTGGTTCAATAATGTGATTATATTTTTCATTACTAGATGTATCCTGAATAGTTACATGCAAAGTCCAAATAAATTGTTGTAGGGTTTGACGAGTTTCTACAGGAATAATTAACAAAGCCTGATTAGTTTCATCAGGTTCAGGGACAGAAAACGAGCAGCCTCCTGAGAAGAAAATTATTAAGAAAATAACGTTGAGAAGACTTCTTATAGAGATTTTTTTTTGATCAACCCTCATAATAACCCTCCTTTTTAAATTTTTTTGAATAAAAGTACGAAAAAAATATATTAAAATATTATAAAATCTTTATTATTTCAGCCTAATCTGGTCGAGGTCCCATAAATCTATCCCCAGATTCAAAATTTGGTGAAACACCAATATTTGCAATTTTAAATTCACCACTTGCAGTATGAAGAATAATGGCTTTACCGTCATTATTCGGGATTGCAACAACCTGAAACATTCCAATTGGGGGGCTTCCTTTCTTTCCCTTTTTATGACTTGCTCCTAAAGAAAAGACAACTGCAATACCTATAATTATTCCTATAATTAGAGATTTATTATCAATCATTTTATACCTCTCGATGAATAGTTATTATTATTTAAAAAATAAAATTGGAACACTACTATCTAAAGAACAATGTGTCAATAATATTATTTTAATTACAACAAATCTTTTCTTTAAAGAATTAAATTAATTTACTTAGATTAAATGTATTCGACTAAGCAGCCTTCATTCTAGTTTTTTTGCGATGAAGATACTGGTTTAGTTTTATGTGGGTAAGCATATCAATATCTTTAAACATCATATGGATATTACTTTTTGACTTTTGCGAGACAATATTGACCGCAGAAACAGCTAGATTCCCCCTTAAACTTGCGAAAGGAAGATGAAAAAGGAAAACATCTCCTATTTTGATGCCTTCTTGAGGCATCTTTTCAATTTCTACTTTAATTCCACCAGAACTCATATCTTTAATTTTACCAAATATTTTTTTAGGTTTAAATTGAATTTTATTTGTTTTTTGTCTAAATTTATAATGCTCTGCAGTTAATAAATAAAAATACATTCTCATATTCATTGGCAACCTCTCTGAAATCCTTATCTTTAGTTTCCTAATATTTTTGGTATGTCCAAGAATAACAGCATTAAGATCTGTAACTAACTGGCCCAAAATTTTTAGTTTAAATTCATACTCTGCTTCATTTCCCCTTCTAACTACACAGTATAGTTCTGAAAACTGTTTGATATTTGCTGGTCGCCTTTTTACTGTAGGCGGTTTTATTAACATTTGTGTCTCGTTTGAATCCAAAATAGGACTCATAAAAACAATATTTTTACCATTATGTCTAATCTGAAATTCCAAATGTGACCCGGGTTCAAGCATTTGACTGCAAATAAAACTAAATTTTAAATTTTTAAAATTAAATTGTAAATTTCTCCTTAACGTTGAGATTTTGATTAACTCGGGTTTGGAAAATCGGTTTGAGTTCTTGTAATCATCGACAAATTTCTCAAACATTTCTGAAGACATTAAAGCCTCTAACAATATTGAAGGATCATTTGTATTACACAACTTAATTAAAAAATTTCTATCTTTTTCGTCAATTTTTCTGGATTCTAACTCTGCATCCACCCCCAATTGAGCCTGGTCTTTGGCTATTTTGTCCAAACCCTCTTTAATTTTTTTCTTGTGTAGAAACCTAATTGTAAAAATCCCACCGACTAGAGAAAGGATTAACGTTGAAGAGATATAATAAAAACTTGCGGGAATCTCAGACATTGTGGGCATACTCTGAATCAAGTTTGTAGTCTGTAAATCCCTGAGAGTAAAATTTGATTTTTTTGGACTTCTATCAATTCCACAAAGAATTAACCATCCAAAAATAATAATCAAAAAAATTCTTAACTTATATGATAAGTGTATCGAGTGACTCATTTTACAAAAAAAGGAATTAAAAAATTTTAAAACATTTTAATTTAACAAATCATAACTACCAAGAACTTTGAAAGTAAAACTAGACGAACTAAGAACCTCTAGACATTGCTCAGTATTTTTAGAATTATAAAAATCTACAAAAAAAACATATGCCCATGGAGTTTCTTTAGCAGGCCTAGATTCTAATCTACAAAGATTTATCTGAAAAAGGTTGAAAACACTTAAAAGCTTATATAATAAACCAGAACGATCTTCATGAAATTCTATTAAAAGAGAAGTCTTTTTGCAAGAATAGTCCATTTTATCATCTGAAAAACGTGATCTAACAACTAAAAATCTAGTAGTATTATTTTTATAATCTTGTATCCCTAATGATTGAACCCATTTTTTATTTTTTTCAGCAAAAGATAATGGAACTATTGCGGATACATTTTCAATTCGAGAACCAACAGTATCTAAAAATTGAATCCCCGAATCTATGTTGCTCATGGTAAATCTTCTTTCTGCATGATATAAGTTTTTAGAAATAAAACGACTACTTTGTTCAAAGGCCTGAGGATGCGCAAAACATAAATTTACAGAACCCAGATCTGCATTAGCAAGCAATGCATAATCAATAGGTAAATTTATTTCAGCAAGTATGACCAAATCGTTAATAACAAGAGCGTCCTGAACTTGTGATACAGTGCCAGCAACTGAATTTTCAACGGGTACGACTGCTACTGAATTCAGATCCTCACTAACCTTATGGAGAGTCTCATGAAAAGTTTTAGTATAAGAAATATTTATACCGCTAGTTAAAATTTTTTTTGAAGCTTCATCACTAAAAGTACCTCGCGGTCCCAAAGTTAAAATTTGGGTGCAATTCTTTAATAACATGTATCCTATGACGTGTGGTGGGCAAGCAAACAACCGGAAAAATTAATTACTTCCGACTGATTGTAAAACTGATGGTTCAAGCAGCAATAGTTTTTCCAGAACGTATACACTGGGTACAAACTCGTGTTTTTCTACGATTACCACCCGATTTACGAATACGAACTACCTGCAAATTAGGTATCCAGCGACGTTTAGTTTTATTGTTAGCGTGACTTACTCTATTCCCATTTCCAGGAGTTTTTCCGCACAATTCGCAAGTTCGAGACATATGTAATTTAAAAAATTAATTATAAAAGCTAAAAGTTATTGTTAATGATAGTTGTTTTAAAAAAAATTTGCAATTGTTAATTGTTCTTTAATCCAGTAAAGATCGGTTCAATTTTTCCTGAAAAAATTTTTACACCCTGCACTGACTTATTTGAAACTTTATTCCCTCTAGCCTGAATCCCTTTTATCGCTAAATTATCCAGATTAAAAATATCACTCGATTTTCTTATTCTAGGAGTCCTAACAAATGAGACTTCTAACCTTATTCCGGCCCCTTCGCTTATATGTAAAATTTTAGCACCTTTTTTTACCGGGAAAAGATTATACTCTCTTTCAAGTATAAATTTTTGTATACGAAATCTTTTTGCATAACAAACTTTTGATGTTCCCTCCCAGTAAATTACGTTATAAATTTTTTCTGAATTAAGTTTTTCTACAACTATTGCATTTTTACCGATGAACTGTTTATCTGGGACTCGAATCACTTGATAAGAGCCATCCTTACGCATAACGATAATTTTATCGTAAGTAGAACAATAAAAAGAATTTGAACCAGTCTTTATTTTTAAGCCCATAAAACCCTCTTTACGATCCCATATTACTTTCTGTTTTTCTGCAAGATCCTCTATTTTTATTTCATCAAATCTTTTTAAAATTGTCCTGCGAGTATAATTTGATCCAAATTTTTCCTTCATTTTTTCAAGATAGTCAATTGTATAACCAACCACATTTTTTAAAGACTTGTTTAAAGAGCTAATGGTAACCTTAATTTTATCAAGTTCCTTTTGACTTTCTTTTTGATCATACCGTGAAATTCTTTTTATCTGAAGACTGAGTAATTTCTCTATATCATCCTGATCAACAGAAAAAGGGAGAACAGACTCTATATGTAAAATAGATTTTTTTACTGTTTCAATAGCTTCTTGGTATGATTCACAATTTTCTAATTTCTGATATATTTTTTCACCAATAAAATACATTTCCATTCTACGAATATGCCACTTACGCCTTGCTTGCTCTAATGAAAGTAATAATTCATTTTTTAAGATATCTTTCAATCTTAAAGTGTTATGTTTCAAAACCTCACTAACAGTAACTTGAACAGGTTGGTTCCCTTTGATCAGTAACATGTTTACTGAAATTGAAACTTCACATTGTGTAAATGCATATAGTAATTTTAACAATTTTTCTGCTCTCATACCCCTAGTCGCTTTTATTTCTATTTCAACTTTTTCGGCAGTATAATCATCAATTGAAGATAATTTCAATTTCCCTTTGTTAACAGCATCTTGTATAGATTGGATAAGAGATTCAGTTGTTACACCAAACGGTAATTCTTTAATTGTAAGAATTTTTTCCTCTGAAATATCTATACGGGCGCGAACTCTAACTTTACCTATACCATCTTCATACTCACTAATATCAAGCAAACCACCATTAATAAAATCAGGAAACAAACTAAAGTTTTCATTTTTTAAATAAGATATCTGGGCATCAATAACTTCATTAAAATTATGGGGTAGAATTTTAGTAGACATACCTACCGCAATTCCTTCGGCACCGTAAAGAAGTGATACTGGGATTTTACAAGGTAGAATGATAGGCTCTTTATTTCTTCCATCGTAACTATCTGTATATTCGGTGAGCTCAGAATTAAAGAGAACCTCTTTTGCAAGAGGAGTTAGTCGAGCTTCTATATATCTTGGTGCCGATGCCGGATCTCCTGTAAGCAAATTTCCAAAATTACCTTGTTTTTCAATAAAATATTCTTTGTTCGCCATAACAATTAGAGCTGAACCAATTGAAGCATCCCCATGAGGATGAAGCTTCATAGTATCTCCCACTATATTCGCCACCTTGCAGAATTTACCATCATCCATTTCTTTCATTGTATGTAGTATTCTTCTTTGTACAGGTTTTAATCCATCCATAATATCAGGAATCGCACGATCCTTTATGACATATGATGCATATTCCAAAAAATTTTTGTCCATTAAAGGTTTTAGATAACGCATTTTAATTTTTAATATTGAGTTAAATAATATTGAATTAACTAAAAAATGTTAGAACAACAAGTTCAATTATACTCTATGAGATGCAAAAGAATTTATATTTTTAATTTTCTCTAATTTTTTACTTTATTTTATGTAAATTAAATAAAACATCTATACTTATTATTTTAATTTTTAAAAAACTTGTAAAGTTAGATTAGAAAACATTTTGAGGAAAAATTTAAATTGGGGAATTTGTAACTATCGGGAATTGGTTTCTTCCCGATAGTTTTAAAGAAATTTAGAATCCCTTCCTTATCATCAACTCTTGAGGATTTAATCTATGTAAACAACGAGTACGAATTGCAATTTGGCGAAAAGGATAAAGATTTTTTTTTGTAGCTTTCATAATAATTTCTCCCTAATTTACAAATAAATTATATTTCTTTATTTTTTCAATCTGTTTTGTGAAAAACTTGCACAAATCTTGAAAGATATAAATTATTATCGGCAAATAAATTATTTTCTTGAGTATTTTAATGAATGGAGTACCCAAAAATGGCAAGAGGAGGCTATAGAGAAGGTGCGGGAAGGAAAAAGGAATATAACGAACCCGTAAAAAAAATTCTACTTGGACTTCCAGAGTCTGTTTTGAAACAACTAGATTCATATGCTACTGCTAATAACCTTTCAAGGCCAAAAGCTATTGCAAATTTAGTTGAACAAGCATCTATTTAATACTAAGTATATTATCAATTCTTATATAATCAAAAAAATTTATTCATTTTTCTCTCTTTCCCTAGAATCAATTTCTCTTAGTTTCTTTATTGCTTTCAAAAATAATTTCTTTGATCTTCTTCTTTGCCAATATCCCAAAGCAACCATTGAACAAAATAACATTAAAATTAAAACAAGTCCCATTTTTTATTACTATTTTTTAAACTACAAAAAAAAGAACCCTTCAAGAGAATATTTTATTGATTCTCAATGTCAAAGTACAACCAAAGTAATGATATTCCATAATAAATTGCAATACAAAAGAGTACCCAGTTTACCCACTTAGAATGATTCTTATTTCGACTTTTTCTATACTTTTTCCACAGATAAACACTACAAACTATTAAAAAAGAAAAAAATATTCCTTTAGGTCCCATGCAATGTTTTTCCTTAGTTAAGAAGTTTTTCTTTTTTTATATAAAACTGGATTCAAGCTTTCATCATTGTACATTTTCATCTGCCTATAAATTTTGAGAAATTTTTCTCCCTTGAAAAGATCATCAAGAAGCTTTGACAAGCACTGTCCCAAGTCTGTTCTCTGTTCAACTAAGATAGATAGTTTTTCTTTTGTTTTCATAATGTGTTCATTTTCTGCATCTTCACGCTTAGTTTCTTCTTCCATATGAAAAATTTTTAATGCGTTTATAGAAAGACGATCTATAATATTTCCTGGAGTTTCACTATTCATTTCTACGTTCGGCAAACATATCACTTTTTCTGATTTTATAAAATTGACCAGATAATGATCAATTTGTTCGATCATATCGTTCCTTTCTTGATTTAAGATATCAATTGATCTTTTTATTGAAGCGATTTCTGAGTCTGAAGCATGAGGGTCACGTGCAATATCCTCTTTATGCCATAACTCAAAATTTTTTTGATTTTGAATAGAAACCAGCGTTGAAAATTCTAAAGAGTGGTTTATTTCTATTATTTCAAAATATTTATGCCATAATTCAACCTCTCTTATTTGTTGTAATAAAAGTTCTTCTGTTTTAAAAGGAAGTATCATTTTAAACCTTTATTCTAGAGTTTTTATTAAATTGATTAATTCTTTTTTAACTGATTCGATAGAAACACCTTTTAAGCACTCAATATCACATTTTGGATAATTGCATCTACTTTTGCAACCTGGGTCAAACTCTATAGTATAATGTTTAGTGGTTTCAGGAGGAGTCCAATTTGCTGACCACGGTCTTCCGAAAATTGCGAAAGTCGGTGTTCCAGCAGCTATAGCAAAATGTCTAGGACCATTATCATTGCCAAAATGTAAATTTACCCTATGCAAAATAGAAAGTGTCTGAGAGAGTGTAGGAACATTATAATCCGGAAGTGGTTCTTTTTTCATAGCAAGCCTTACTGAATCGACAAAATGTTTCTCTCCAGGACCATACAAAAACAAAATTTTTGCTTTATAATTTTTTACTAACCAATCAGCAATCACAGCAAATCTTTCTGGAGGCCAAACTTTATATGGTTGACGAGAAACTGGAGACAAAGATACGACAAAATCTTTCTCACTTATCCCAAGATTTTCAAAAATTTTTTGTGCAAAAATTTTATCCTTTATATTTTCAAAAAAATCTAAACTAAAATTATTTGAAAAAATTCCTAGAGGTTCAAGTAATTTAACTTTGTCTTGTGCTGAGTAATTTAACCCTTGTGCAAGATTAACTGGGTGCGAATAAGCCCAACTTCTACCTCTAAATTTATACCCAATCCTAATAGGAGCCCCGGTAAATGAAGTAATTAAAGAACTCCTCGGATTACCGAAAAAATCAATCACACAATCAAATCTTTTTTTACGGATTTTATATAAAAAAGATATTGTTTGAAAAATAGATTTGGATTTTTGATATAAAACAATTTCATCTAAAAAATTATTTTCTCTTAAAACTTGATCTGAAGGACTTTCCGTAAGAAATGTAAAATTTGCCTCAGGAAAAGATTCTCTTAGTAATCTGATGGAAGGAGTCGTCATTAGTACATCTCCTATCCTTCTTAACTGTATCAAAAGAAATTTCAATTCTTTTTTCCTTTTATTTAAGATCTGCCAAATCTTTTAAACGTTTTTCTGTTGAAGAAATCTGCTTTATTTGCATTCCAATTTTTTCACCAACTTTCACAGAGCTGGCCTTAGCAATTTCTTGATTGTTGATATATAGCTTAAAGATATCTTCAATTTTTGTATCCAGCTCAATTATTGAACCTTGGCCAAGCCTAAGTATTTCTTCGATTTCCATTTCACACTCCCCCAAGACTAACCTAGCTGTAACAGGCATTTCCATCAATTTTTCTATTTGAGGGAATTTTTTTTCAGTTGATTTTTTATTTTTTGGAATTTCATTGCTCATAAAATATTTTAAAAAATTATTTTTATTCAAAACTAAATTAACTCGCAAATTAGTAGTACTTCTGATATGATATTTTATTATAATAAACTATACATTTTTAAAATTATCAAAACAAGTTGATTAAAAACCATATATAACTAAGTAAGATGTCTCCAAAACAAAAAACTGCTACAAAAAGACACGCAAATAAAAGACCTAATAAAAGAAATCTGAAAAAACGTAATCAGATCATTCATGAAAATTCATTGATTCTCCAATCTCTTGCAAAAGATTAATGAACAATTCGGAGATTTTTGAATCATTGATTTCGGATCAGGTCAGAAAAAAACTCCTAAAAAATGGCATTTCATTTTCAGAATTTCGAAAAACAAGTAATTCCCCGGAAAAGTTAATTGAAGAAATCTACCGAAATTGGCGAGCTGGAAATATCAGTATTTCTCGAAACTGGAAAGGATTACTTCAACAACAAAAAATACCATATAGCAATAGTTCCTGTTTGCTACCTGATGATAAAATTTCTTGGAAGTTATCAAACAAAAATAAAAAATGGAAAATTGCAACTTGGAATGTAAATTCTATAAGAATACGATTACCATTACTTTTAGAATGGCTTGAATTTCATGATCCAGACGCTGTTTGCCTTCAGGAGACAAAAGTAGAAGACAATCTATTTCCTGTTTGGGATATTAAGCAGGCTGGATATGATTCAGTATTTTATGGACAAAAATCGTATAACGGTGTAGCAATTTTATCTAAGCACCCTATTAATAATGTCCAAAAAGGTTTTTTGAATAGATACGACGAAGAAAATAGCCGTATAATTAAAGCGACTGTTTCAGGAGTCCGACTTATTAACGTATATATTCCACAAGGTCAAACTGTAGAGTCACAAAAATTTAAATACAAGTTAAATTTTTTTTCTGAGCTAATCCAAGAACTTCATCAAGAAAATTTTTCAGAAAATGCCATGGCAATAATGGGTGATTTCAATGTAGCCCCAGAAGCAAGAGATTTATCAAATCCTAAATCTATGAAAAATAAAGTAAGTTTTCATCCAGAAGAGCATGAAAACTTAAAAAAAATCAAGAATATGGGATTCGTAGATATTTTCAGAAAGTTTGATCAAAATTCTGGTAAGTTTTCTTGGTGGGATTTTAGAACCAGAGGATTTGAGAGAGATGAGGGTATGAGAATCGACTACATTTTAAGCAATTCTGTTTTGACATCCTCTTGCCAAGCATGCATAATCGATATACTTACTAGAGGAAAAGATCGTCCATCAGATCATGCACCTGTAATAGCTGAGTTTATTCTTTGAACTTAAAATCCTGGACACAAAACATGAACAGAGCAAAGCTATTAAAAATAATCATCATTTCTTGCCTGCTTTTTGCATTATTAAAGGTAAATGCTTCAGCAGCTATTCCACAAGAGCGCCCTGGATCATTTGCAATGGTAATTGATATTCCAATTCGTGTAGTCGGATTAGGCTTGGCGCTTATTGGATCTGCCTTCTTTGTCGTGGCCTTACCATTTGCTCTAACTTCCGGAAGTACTGGAGATGCCTGGGATGCTCTGGTAGTAGAACCTTTTAAGTTTACTTTTACCAGACCCCTCGGCAAATTTGACAAATGGAAGAGTCCATAACTTGACTAACTCTTCTGCATTAAAAACTTCTCTAAATGGAGGATTATGAAGAAGATTTCCTTAATTTTTATTTCAGTAGCTTGTTTATTTTTATTTAGTAATTATGCTTCAGCATTTTCAATAAGTGTTGGTGTACCAATGTCTTATACTGTTACAGGTAAAACTGGCGGAGAGACTACTCTCGAAACTGAAAGTACTAGCGGATATCTTATAGGTATCCAATTACCATTCGCTATAGGAATTGGTATGGATAGCTACAAATCAGTAGTAAAAAACGCAACCCCAAAAGTAGCAACAGATGTATACAACATATTCTATCAACTACCTATCCCGATAATAAACTTAGTATTAGGTCTTGGTACTGGAAACCAAAAAATAGAATGTAATGGATGTGATAGTGTGTATAAAAAAGGATCATTGACTCAATGGTATACAAGCATCGGAATGCCAATTATTCCATTTTTTGACATTCACTTGAGTTACAGGTCAATTAATTCAAAAAACGTTGAACAAAAAAACAATGATGGTTCTACGACAAAACTTGATTTAAGTGGAAATGTGACAGGAGTTGGAATAGCATTTAATTTTTAAAAAAATGATCGAACTTAACTAACTTAAAATAATATTAAAGGGTATTAATAAACTAAAAAATACCCTTTATTTTCAAAATAGTTTTTAAAAATATTTCTTAAAATAAATTTGTAGCAACTTGTTGCCTTCTTTCTAACCGAAGTTTGTAGGTCTTTGCATATTTATTTTGGGGATTATTCTGTATCCAAAAATGAAAAAAATTTTATTTTTATCAATAATTAATTTTGTTTTTTATAACCAATCACTTCAAGCAATTTCTATAAGCTACGGGATTCCATCATCGCATAGTATAAATGGTTTTGTGCATGACGAAGTCAGTGGTATTTATGGAAAGCAATCATATGGAAATGTAGCAGATAAAACCAAAGGTTTTTTTCTAGGAATCCTTTCAACTTACGATATAGGTTTTGGTATAGATAGTTATACAACAAAATTTAAGACCGGTAACTGTAACGGTTGTTGGAAAGAAAAATATGATGCTGGTTTGAAGACTAATATGACAAATATTTTCTATCAACTTCCGATACGTATGTTAAATATAATTGTTGGTGTAGGAATGGGCACTACAGAATATGATTGTACCGTATGCTCTACCTACTACAAAAAGGGTTCTGCTTCTCAATGGTATACAAGTTTTGGGTTTCAAATAATTGGATCATTAGATATTCATATCAGCTATCGTTCTATCACCTCAAATAAAATAATAAACAAATACACAGACCAAATAGATGATAATAGTGGAAACGTAATAGGGATCGGTTTAGCATTGAAATTATTAGGGGAAGGAGATGAAGACGATTATGGCGATGAAGATTATGATGATGAAGAATAGAAATTTTTTTTGCTATATTATCTTTTAAATACCAAACCTTTTTTCTAAATTAAAATAATAAATAAACGAATTAAAAATTTAAAAAAGTGAAAATTTATTTCTTTCCATTACAAAAATTAGTTTCTTGTAAATTTTATAGTCTAAAAATTATTTTATCTCCCTATCAAAATTAAAGAAATTTACATTACAAATCCGACATCAATTTTTATTTACTTTTTTTTATAATTAAGAGTTAAAAAGGAAATATCAATTTTTATATGCGTCATTACTTTCAAATAATTATTTTATAGGTTATAATGCAAGTAACAAATAACTTTAGAATGGATTCAAAATGAAGAAAATTATTTTTTTTGTATTTACAATTTATATATCAAACGCACTTTTTATTAAAAATATTTCTGCAGAGATTCTTTCTGCAAGTGTAGGAGTCCCAATTTCCCACACAATTGCTGATGATACGGTAGCAGAGTCAGATGGAGTAAGTGGTACATTCTTGCATGCAAAATTACCTTTTATACCTTTAGGTCTAGGTATAGAAAGCTATAAAACAAATGTAAAAAATAATGCTAGTTTAAAAATTGCTACTACAATGTTTGATATTTTCTACCTTCTTCCAATCCCAATTATCAATTTAACTCTTGGAATAGGAACTGGAAATGTAGACATTGAAGGGGGATCAGGTTTCAAAAAAGGTAGTGCATCCCAATGGTATACTAGTGTTGGTATGCCTATTTTACCATTTTTTGACATACACTTAAGTTATCGTTCTATTTCAGCTAAAAACACTAAAGATCAAAATGGTAATAAAATTGATTTAAGCGGAAATGTTACAGGAATTGGGATAGCTTTCACTTTCTAGAAAAATATTTGCATTGTATAAAAAAATAAGAAAATTTTGTCTAATACTGCGTTTTTTATCTTACTTTTTTGTAATTCTACTTACATTACCAAACAATGTAATTGCACAATTCATGGGTTTTAAAGCAGATGTAGCAATTGCTTATTCTGCTGCTCCAGGAAGTGTCTCTGGTGGTTCTTTTGGCATTATTCATCCAGTCCCATTTTTTCCAAATATTGGTTATTCAAGTATAAACTTTAAAGATAAACAAGAAATTATCGACATGAGTGAAAGTACTTCTTCTTTAAATTTGTCAACTGATACAACAATAAAAACAATAAACTTTTTTTATTACGTACCGTTTCCTGTTGTAACAATTTCAGTTGGAATTGGAATTGGTCAAGACAATCTCAACACTGGTGCGGAAACTAAAACAACAATTGAGGAGACATATCAAAACAACAAACAAACTCCGGATAGTAGTGAAATTAAAACTTCAGTCTCAGAAACATTCCTACATATCGGACTACCTTTCTGGAATACAATAGAGTTTCATCTCGGATATCATTTTATGTCTTTGTCAAAATTAGACTTAACTAGCAAAAAAAGTAATTCTCTTCAAGGAAGCTATACAATAGACAAAAAAAATTATACTGGAGGCATGACAACTGTTGGTATTCAGGTTGCTTTTTGATGTTTTCTTCTCCCTTTCCAAACACGATAAGTTTCATCTGTAAAGACTACAATTCAACAAAAAATGTTAGAATTCATAAAGATGAAGAAAGAGTAGTAGAATTATTCAAATCTCAAAAAAGAAAAAATGAATTCGTTTTAGGTAGGAAAGTTGCTCATTTGGCATTAAAAAAATTTAAATTAGATTCAGAACCTATTTTAAGAAATCATAAAACACGTGAACCATGTTGGCCAAAATCAGTTTGTGGTAGCATAACTCACTCTGGAAATCTAGCCGCCGCAGCTGTTGGAATGAATAAAGATGTTTCAAGTGTTGGTATAGATTTAGAACAATTGGATAGAAAGATAAATTTCAATATAAGCAAATTTATTTGTGTAGATAAGGAATTAAATTGGTTAAAACAACTACAACCTGAACAAGCAAATTTTAATCTTCGAATTATTTTCTCAGCTAAAGAATCAATTTTTAAGTGTTTTTTTCCTATTTCAAAAAAAATTATAAAATTTAAAGATGCTACTGTTTACATCAATGAAGAAAAATCTGAATTTTATTTCAAACTTTCTAGTACTTGTTCTGATATTTTAGAAATTAAACCCAATTTTAAAGGATTTTTTTCTGTTAAAGAAAATTTCATTTTGACATCCACTTATATAAAAAATATAAATTGAAAAAATCTGAATTTTATTTCCAAAAAATTTAACTTTAATATTGTTTGTAAATTGTTAATAAATTATTTCAAAACATTTTTTATTTGTTGGCTAACAATTATTATTGGGTTTTCCTATTAATTTTGATAAGTTAATGTTCGTTAACATTTATTCAACAATTTTTCAACAATTAATTAAACAATCTTTTCACAATTAATTCAGCTAATTATGTTATTATAAACACTTTGTTAATGATACTAATAATACTAATAATATAAATATGGAAATTACATTAAATAGAGAATTATTATCAAATACATTACAGAATATAAATTCTGTCGTTGATAAAAGTTCGGCAAAACCTATACTTTCTAACTTTGTAATTAGAACAATTGATGGAGAAAATAATAAAGTTGAATTTTCTTCAACAGATTATGAGCTATCTTTAATAGAGACAATTTCTGCAGAAATTAATGAGACAGGGAGTATTTGTGTTAATGCAAAAAAAATCTTTGATATTGTAAAAGAATTAAGAGATGAAAAAGTTTTTATTAGGTCGAATGAACAATTATGGATATATATTACTAGTGGATCTACAGAATTGCGGCTACCATCAGTTGAGGTTGGTTTATATCCACAAACAGTATTGGAAAAACTTCCAGAATTTTTGACAATATCAGTTGAGGACTTCAAGAATTGTATTGATAAGACTCTATTTGCAGCTATGACCAATGAATCCAGAAGGAATCTGATGGGAGTTTGTTTAAGTTCTACAAATGATGGAAAAACTCGATGGATATCAACTGACGGACATAGATTAGCTCAAGTAATAAAATCTGTAGACGAACAAGTTTTTGAAAAAGGTAATGAAGTTATTGTTCCGAGGAAAGCTCTGACAGAGGTCAGGAGGACAGCGGATCTGTTTGGAAAAATAGTAAAAATTTCCTTTGACTCTCGTGTGATGCAATTTTCTGGACAAAATATTACCTATAAAACAAGGTTGATAGAAGGTAAATTTCCTAATTGTGATCCCATTATACCAAAAGATAATAACTTGGAAATAAGGGTTAACCGTGAAATTTTTATCAATTCATTAAGAATTGTTTCTTCTATAAGTATAGAAAAGTTAAGACCCGTAAAATTAATTATATCACAAGGAGTTTTAAGACTTGAAAGTGAAAAAGCAGATTATGGTGAAGTAATTGACGAAATTGAAGCCTCATATGAAGGAGATAATTTCCAAATAGGTTTCAATTCAAGATATTTATTGGATGTATTAGGTGTGATCGAGGACGATGAAGTATTGCTAAATTTTAAAAACCAAATGAGCCCTACTATAATTAAATCTCCAAAAGACGAATCATTTTTATCTGTAATTATGCCATTAAGAGTAGAGTGGTAGTTTGACCGGTTCAAATCCATGTATGAGATTTAAGAGAGTGCTAAAATTCCCCAGTTTTTATGATACGGATTCATGAAAATTAGTAACATAAAGCTCTTTCAATTTAGAAACTATAGTAAGTTTAATACAGAACTTTCTCCAAACTTAAACTGGATTTACGGTTCAAATGGTCAAGGTAAGACGAACATAGTAGAGTCAATCAATTATTTGTGTAATTTAGAATCATTCAGAACAAATAAAAATTCTAATATAATTCAGAATTGTAAATCAGAAGCATCTATAAATGCTTCTATAAATCGTAAAGATTTTAAGCATTTTATTCAAATTAATATATCAAAAAAGGGCAGACAAGTTTTTATAGATAAGACACCATCCCACCATGTTTCAGAATATATTCTTTCTTTCATGGCTCTTGCATTTACTCCGGAAAGTGTAAGTTTATTTAGAAATGCACCTCAGGAAAGACGAAAATTTTTTAATAAAATTATATCTTTTCTAAATCCTATATATTTTAAAGATCTTCAGGAATTTAAGAAAATAATTGTTCATAAAAATGCGTTATTACGGAGTGCAGATATCGATCAACTCCCCATCTGGAATAAAATGTTTGCTCGTTCTGCAAAGAAATTGATGGAACATAGAAAAGAATTTGTAAAACAAATAAATCTTTATTTACATGATCTTTTTATGGAATTATCTGGGCGTTCTGAAAACTTGACTTTAATATATGAACCTTCATTAAATTCTAACAATCTTGATGAAAATAATTTGTTGCAGCAACTTGCATCTATCATGCAAAAAGAATTAAACAAGGGATTTTCTGTTATAGGACCCCATCGAGATGAATTTTTTTTAAAGATTAACGAGAAAAAAGATAAATATTTTTTTTCACAAGGAGAGTTTAGAATTACTAATTTGTCTTTAAAAATGACTATTAATCGTTTACTATATGAGAAATATAATTTTCACCCTGTTTTGATCTTTGATGACCTTTTTTCGGAATTGGATCAGGAGGTGGTAAATTATGTAATTAATGTTTTAATAAAAATAAATAATCAAATATTTATTACATCCACATCAAAACCATCCTTTCCTTTACCTGGAAAATGTTTCAAAATCCAGCAAGGAATGGTTTGTTAATTTAATCTGTTCTAACCTTTTTTTAAAAATAAGACAAATATGGCTCAAGCTCAAAGCGAAATAAAGACAGAATATGATGAATCCAATATTACAGTACTACAGGGCTTAGAGGCCGTTCGTTTAAGACCTGGTATGTATATTGGAGGAGTGGATACTGCTGCTCTTCACCATCTTGTTTTTGAGGTAGTAGATAATAGTGTTGATGAGGCATTGGCAGGATTTTGTTCTGAAATCCATGTAATTGTTAATTCAGATGGGAGTCTTTCTGTTGAAGATAATGGTAGAGGAATTCCAGTTGGTATTCACGAAGAAGAAGGAATACCTGCTCTTGAATTAATTTTGACAAGACTACATGCTGGCGGAAAATTTGATAATAGTAATTATAAAGTTTCTGGTGGATTAAATGGGGTAGGAGCTTCAGTTGTTAATGCTCTTTCAGATAAAATGATCGCAGAAGTGCATAGGGATGGTTTTTTGTGGAAACAGGAATATAAGCAAGGAGTCACAGACACCCCACTTGAACAAATAGAAGAAAGTAGAAAAACGGGTACAAATATTACATTCTGGCCAGATAAATCTATTTTTGATCATATTGAGTTCAATTTTGAAATTTTAGCACATCGTTTAAGAGAGTTAGCTTTTTTAAACAGCGGAATATTGATTTCAATAAAAGATAATAGGACAGACCGTTATCAAGAGTTTAAATATGAAGGAGGATTGGCCTCGTTTATTACACATATAAACGAAAATAAAACTGTTCTGCACGAATTCCCAGTATGTTTTTCTGGAAAATCAGATGATGTAGAAATTGAAGTTGCTCTTCAGTATAATGATTCTTACACCGAGCGTGTATATTCTTTTGTTAATAATATAAATACAATAGAAGGAGGAACTCATTTAACAGGATTTAAAGGTGCTCTTACTAGAACTTTAAATAATTACATGATTTCAAATAAAATTGTTAATGATACAAAAGAAAACTTAACGGGAGAAGATGTTCGTGAGGGCATAGCGGCTGTTATTAGCGCAAGAGTAATCAATCCACAATTTGAATCACAAAAAAAGATAAAGTTGACGAATGTTGAAATTAAAGGCAAAGTTGAAACACTGGTTTCAGAATATTTGGGTTCATATTTAGAGGAAAATCCTTCAGTAGCAAAAAAAATAATATCCAAGTCTATTGATGCCCAAAGAGCTAGAGTTGCAGCTAAAAAAGCAAGAGAATTAACAAGAAGAAAGAATGTCTTGGAGTTTAGCACTTTGCCTGGAAAGCTTGCTGATTGTCAAGAATCTGATCCTTCTTTAAGTGAGTTGTTTCTTGTAGAGGGTGATTCTGCTGGAGGATCTGCTAAACAAGGAAGAGATCGAAAAAATCAAGCAATTCTACCATTAAAAGGCAAGATTTTGAATGTTGAAAAAGCACGTTTTGATAAAATGCTAAGTAATGAAGAAATCAAAACTATGGTTACAGCAATGGGGACTGGAATAGGTAGAGAAGAATTTAATCTTGAAAAAATACGTTATCACAAAATTATTATAATGACTGATGCTGATGTTGATGGTAGTCATATTCTTACTTTGATACTTACCTTCTTTTATAGACAAATGCCCGAAATTATAGAAAATGGATATTTATATATTGCTCAACCTCCTTTGTACAGAGGTAAAAAAGGTAAATCTAGTTTCTATGTTAGAGATGAAAATGAACTGACGGAGAGATTAATTCGTTCTTCTTGCGAAACACTTTCACTGAATTTAAATAATGGAAGAAAAATAAATGGTGAAGATCTTTTTCGTATAGCTGTTAAAATAGGTCTTTTCAGAACTCACTATAATCGTTTATGTCATAACAAAGAGCTTGTAAAGCTAGTAGATCTATTTTTAAAAAACAAGATAGAATTAAATTTGGGAGGTTCAGAATATATTCTAAAATGTATAGACTCTCTAAAAACAATTTATCCAGATTACAAACTTTTATTAGATTCTGAACAGGAAGGCAGAAATGTTATAATAGAAGTAAATAAACAAAAAATAGAACTTTCATTAAATTTGTTAGAAAATTTAAGTATTCTTGATTATTCTCAGTTATTTAAAGAACACTCTGATTTAGAAAAATCTTTAGGATTGGAAGGATTATTACTTTTTGATTCGGAAAATGAACAACATTCATTCAAAACTTGGACAGAAGCTCTTGATTTCATGGTTAGTTTTGGTAAAAAAGGGTTTTATATTCAGCGTTATAAAGGCTTAGGAGAAATGAATCCTGAACAATTGTGGGAAACGACCCTCGATCCTAATTCTAGAACATTAAAAAAAGTAAAAGTAGAAGATTTAGTTGAGTCAGATGGACTATTTACCATTTTGATGGGAGACCATGTTGAACCCCGCCGAAACTTTATAGAGGAAAATGCACTTCGAGTTAAAAACCTCGATGTATAGTATTTTCAGAAAAATTCTATGTCAAATTCTCATTCTATTATAGCAATAATTGGCCGTTCAAACGTAGGAAAATCGACATTATTTAATAGACTGGTAGGAAATAGGTTGGCATTAGTGGAAAAATCCCCTGGTGTAACTCGTGATAGAAATTACGGAATTTCAAAATATCGTGGATTTGAATTTGTTGTCATTGATACGGGAGGATTCGAATTTCATGAAGAAGATTTTTTAATTAAACAAATGAAAAAGCAGGCATTTTTTGCTGTTGAAGAGGCTGATTGTGTTTTATTTTTAGTAAATGCTCAAGAAGGATGGACTCCGAGTGATAGTGATTTATATAGAACTATAACAGAGAAAAAAAATTCTTGTTTATATGTTGTTGCAAATAAAGCAGATAATCCTATTTTGGAGAAGGAAAGCTTTGATTTGTTTCGACTAGGTGTTGACAAAATATTTCCTATATCTTGTGAACATAATAAAGGAATTGATACCTTGCTTGAAGAAATAAATAAGGAAATTCCTCTTAAAATAGAAGAAGATAGTATTGATTCAGTAGAAAAAAAAATAATTTTTCAAGATCATATTTCTGTTTCTGTTATTGGAAAGCCCAATGCTGGAAAATCTTCTTTAGTTAATTCTTTATTGAAAGAAGATAGAATGATTGTGGATTCAATTTCTGGAACGACAAGAGACGCCATCGATAGTTATTATAAATTTAACGGGAAAAAATTTATGTTCGTCGATACGGCAGGAATTAGAAGACGAGGAAAGGTTTCAAATAAAATTGAAACTTTTTCTATTGTTTCTGCATTAAAATCAATAGAAAGGTCAGATGTAGTTCTCTTAATAATAGATGCAAAAGAAGGAATAACTGATCAAGTAATGAAGATTGCAGGATATGCTTACGAACGAAGTAAATCTATGATTATTATTATGAATAAATGTGATTTAATAAAAAACAATCTAAGAAATTGTCCTCAAATTAAAGAAGAATTACATACTCGTTTAAATTTCATTAAATTTGCGCCAATTCTTTTTGTTAGTGCAAAAACTGGTCAAAATATACCCAGTATTTATAAAACAATTTTAAGAGTTTTTAAACAATATATTCGGCGAATTCAAACTTCTGATCTAAATTCAATTTTGAATGAAATTGTTAATCGTCATCCTCCACCTTCTAAATCAGGTCGTCCAACAAAAATATATTACGGTAACCAAATCAGTGTTGCGCCTCCAAAATTTGTCCTAATGACAAATAATCCTGATAAAACTAATGTTTCATATGAAAGGTATTTTTCAAACCAATTTAGAAGTTATTTTGGATTTGAAGGAACACCAATAAAATTTATTTGGAGAAAGAAAAAATAATTTAAAAAAAATTAAAAAATTTTATTTAAATTATGAAAAATGGATTTTCGTAAAACGGCTTCTTAGCTTGGTTACTTCTTTTTTAACTTTTTTTCTTAAAAGAGCGGCTTTCATGAGTTCTGCAAGTTCCTCCATTTCATTTACTTTCATCCCATTGCGAGTCAATTCTTGTACTCCTATTCTTAGTCCTGAGGGATTTTTTGGATCAATATCGCCTGGTAGCATATTATAGTTTGTAATAATGTTATTTTCTATAGCAAGAGATCTAGCTAATTCTCTAGCCACTCCGAAATTTTTAACATTTAGGGCTAATTGGTGACTTTCAGTAAATCCAAATTCCTTTGCTTCAACGTGTACTCCTTGATCATTAAGTGCTTTACCCAAAGCTTTTGCATTAGCAATGGTTTGAGTGGCATATTTCTTTCCATGTACAGCCATTTCTCGTATTGCTACCAACAAACCAGGTAAAGTGTGTAAATGATGGCTACTAGATGAACCAGGCATTACTCCCCTGTCAATTTTTTTCCACCATTTTTCTTCTTCATCATCGGACATATTTCCTAAAATTATGCCTCTCTGCGGTCCAGGAAATGTTTTGTGTGTGCTTGCATTGATTAGATGAGCGCCTTCGAGAAATGGATTTTGAAATTGTTCCCCCAATATTAGTCCAAGTACGTGTGCACCATCATATAGTATAGGAATATTCTTTAATCTACAAACCTCTGCAATTTCACGAACAGGTTCCGGGAAGAGGAATAAACTTTTTCCAAGAATGACCATGTTTGGAGAAATTTGCTCTACTAAATCAATGCTTTTTGATATATTAAGGTGATAGCCATCTTTTGTAGTGGGCCAATAGTGTAGATCAATTGAATTTTTTTGCCCAAGTTGTAAAACTTTCCCTCTTATTTGAATTCTTCTTCCAATTACCCCAATTGGGCTATGACTGATATGACCTCCAACTTCAATTGAATTTGCAATTACTTTGTCGTTTCCTCTTAAAAGTGATAAAGCAACAGCAGTATTTGCAGCATTTCCACTTATAGGACGAACATCGGCTTGACGACAATTTGCAAGCTGAATTATTTCTTGAGTAGCCTTACTTTCAATTAAGTCAATGAATTTTGTCCCCTCATAATATCTGTTATCAAAATTTTGAGTATTTGGATGACCTTCAGCGTACCTTCCCATGAAATCATTGATCTCAATTTTTTTTACTGCTTCAGATTGAACATTTTCACTTGCAATAAGATTTATGGTTTCTTTACTTCTCCATTGATTTTGCTGAGAGACAATTTCTAATATATCTGATATATTCACAGTCATAAATTTTTTTTATTTATTGTTTATTTATAGTTAAATATAAATTTTTTCAAAAAAATTTAAAATGTTTTAAAAAATTTTATTTTTGCACCAATTTCATCAATCGCTTTTTTCTCTGGAAGATTTTTATGACGGAAATGTTCTCCCTTAACTATAGTTTCAGGACGAATTTTTCTTATGAGCTCGCTGGCGTCTTTTTCATTAAATATAATTACTCTATCAACGGACTCTATTGCTGCTACCAAAATCGCGCGCTCTAATTCATTTAGTAAAGGAGGTGTTCCTTTCTGCTTTAAAATACTTTTATCGCTATTTATTGCAACAATATTAAATCCTTTAAGAGTTTTTAAACTATGAAGAAACTTAAGATGACCAGAAGAAATTTCGTCAAAATAGCCATTAGTAAAAACTACAGGAAGTTTTTCTGACAACGATGAACAAACTTGTTCTGAATTCATAATTTTTGTTGAGGTATCGCCATGATCGAAACGTTTAAGCAAATCTTTTTTTGAAAAAGAAATAACACCTATATGTTTTATTACCATACTTGCAGCAATCTGAGCCCAGAAGACAGCATGTTCTATTTTAGAATTTGCTGCCAGCATATATGATAAGATACTAATTACTGCGTCCCCTGCTCCGACGACATCAAAAACTTCTTGGGATTCAGTACCAAAAAATTTGTATTTCTTGGGACTACTAAAAAGTAATAACCCATCTTTATCTAGACTAATAATTATATATTTTAGTCTTGCTTGCTTCATTAATATTTTTGCAGCTTTTAGAATATCTTCTTGATTGCTTAGTTTAAATCCAACTGCTTCTTCAGTTTCTTTACGGTTGGGTTTTACGAGAGTAAAATTTTTATAAATCTTATAGTCTGCTCCCCTGCGTGGATCTCCTAAAATAGGAATAGAACATCTTTTTCCTAAATCTGAAATAAGTTCCAAAGTTGAATTATTTAGTAAACCTTTTCCATAGTCAGATACTAATACAGCATCACACTTAGGAATTGCTTTTTTTAAGTATAGCATTATATTTTTTTGAAAATTATCCCTATCTTGCTCGGGTTCTATATCCATTCGAAGTAAATGATTTTGTCCTGCTATCATTCTATGTTTTAAACAGGTTTTAAAATCTTCAGAAATAATGACACCGCTAATGTCAATTCCATTTGTAGATAATAATTTTCGAATAAAGTTTCCATTTTCATCACTACCAATAACTCCACAAACTATTACTTTAGCTCCTAAATTTTTTAAATTCATAGCTGCGTTACCTGCACCTCCTAGTCTTTTTTCTTCACGAATTACTTTCATAACGGGAATTGGAGCTTCAGGCGATATACGATCTACTTCTCCCCATGAATATTGATCTAACATCAGATCACCAATAACTAAGACTTTGGGAAATTTTATTTTTTCAAATGATTCTCTGATATAATGATCTTTTTTCATAAACTATCTTTCAAATACTTTTCAATACTTTTTTTTAATGAATTATATGGTAAAGCACCAGAAAGTATCTCTCCTTTTATATTTCCAGATTTATGGTCAAAATGTCCTAAAAAGAAACCTGGTGTTCCTGTAATTCCTAATTTAGATGCATCTTCAATATCTTGGTTTATTAACCCTCTGTATTTTTCATTTTCGAGGCAAGTGTCAAATTTTTTTGTAGATCTTATTTTTATTTTCCGTGCTAGTTTTTTTAAATCACTTTTAGTTTGAGATTTTTTTCCAGAATATAGTAAATGATGCATTTCTTCAAATTTTCCTTGCTCTCTTGCGCATTCAGACGAAATAGCAGCTTCATCTGCTTCCTTATGGAAAGAAAGAGGAAAATGCCTATAACCAAACGCTACTTTTTCTCCAAAATTTTTGATTAGTTTATTTATAGTTGTTTGAATTTTTCTACAGAAAGGGCAATGGTAGTCTGAAAATTCTATGAGGATCACTGAGGCTTTTTTGTTTCCTCTAAGATAAGCAGTTTTTAAGTTACCTTTGGTGAAAAATTTCGAAGGAATTTCTAGATGTGAAACAATTAGTCCTTTTTTTATTCCAATTGAATATTGGTTTAATAAATGTTGTTGGAGAATTTGGTTTTCTAAAAATTGTCTTATTTGGGGCTCTAATTCTTCAAATGTACCCCTTTCCTTAAGGTTATTCTGTTCAAAAATTCTAATAAGATCTTTTGAGCTAACTTTCTTCTTTGGTTTTAGGTCAATAATTGGATATTTTTTCTCAAGTTTCTTTAAAGAATATTCAATAAACTGAATGTTTAAATGCTGATAAAGATTTAAGCTGAGATCGTATATTTTCTTGTTTCTAATATCGTCAAAAGTGACGGGGTTACCATCAACTAAACCAATAATAGGGTTTGGATTGTACTCAACCTCTTGAGTTTGAGCGACCGGTATAAAAAAAAACAAGGAAAAAAAAAGATATATTATAATTTTAATGTTCCAAAAAAAATTAATTGATGAATTCTTCATTTTTGAATTAATTGAGAAAGTTTGGTAAGTGATCATTTGAAATTTCATTATGTATTGACATTTCCATTAATGAAATTAAATCGTCAAGACGTGTATCAAGGTCTGGAGATTCAAGCAGAGTTTGTTTTTCTATACCAGAAAAATCAAGATTCATACTAAGTAAATTGACTAGATAATTTGCCGGTATATCTTCTATTTTATCCCATTCTATTTTAAGTTTTTTTCTTTCAGAGTACTCTTTAAAAATTTGGTACAATAAGTTCTTATTTTTAGATATCTCTCCTTGTTCCATATCATTTGGAAAATGTGAATATGTTACTCTTGCTAGCCTGTAAGGCATATCTGTTTTTAGTTCTTCAACAATATTGAATCGGGATTCTCCATGAAGTTGGATTAAATAATTACCTTTTGGTAATCTTTGGTTTTGCTCTATTTTTCCAACACAACCAATTTCACATAAATTTTCTGAATTTTGGTTTGTCGGTTGAATTATACCTATTAGCAAATCTCCATTTTCTGTTACATTTTCCACCATCTTTCGGTAACGTGGTTCAAAAATATGAAGTGGTAGGACAGAGCCAGGTAACAAAATTGTACCATACAGTGGAAAAAGAGCTATTATTTCTTTAGGTTTTTTTTTCGACATCATGTTTTTATGGAAACTTGTTCTCTAAATTTGGAGGTGATATGATTTTCAATATCTAATGGAGTTTTAGGTTTATAATTTCCCATAGTATTTTCCCATACGTCATGTTTCTCCATACATAGATAAGTGGGAATTTGTGGAGCTAGTTTTTTTATTCTATTTTGGACATTATTGTACAAAACTTGACGTATTTTTTTTATATACCTCATTTTTCCGTCTTTTCCTTTAACAAACTCACCTAGAAAAATTTTGCTTTTTGGGAATCGATTTTCTACGATGTCTTTCAACGAATTAATATAACGTAATGTACCAAAACTAATCCATTGAATTCTATCTTGGGGAATAACATCAAAGATTTGGTCTACAAGATCTCGATATTCTTTTTTCCAATTAGAAAAATATATTAAGGGGTCAAAATGAAAAGCAACTTTAAATCCTGCATCTGAAGCTAATTTGGCGGCATTTAATCTTTCATTTAAACTTGCTGTTTTTATTTCTTCTTTATTAATTATTGTTTCTGGGTTAATAGACCATGAAATTATAGTCTTTCCTCCATGGGGTATGTCTAACAAATGTTCCACATGTTTTGATTTTGTTTTTAATTCTAGTAGAACATTTGGTAATTTTGAGAAGAATGGTATAACGTGTTTATTTATGTTTAAAATGTGGTCAAGAGCGAGACTGTCAGAATGCTCTCCAGTACTTATTCTATATAATAAATCAGGTCTTTTAGATGTTTTTTGTAAAACTTGATTTAGTATTTCATCCAAATTTGCATGTAGCGTTATTACAGGTTTGTTTAGAAAAGCTTGTAAAATGCAGTACGTACATTCAAATGGACAGTTTTCTATTAGATCTAAAGAGAGATAGTTACAGCAAATTAGTTTTTCAGAAAAACCTGGACAAGGTTTTACCGGTATCCCTTTAAAATACTTAAGATGTAAAGTTTTTTTACCTAAAGAAAGAGGATTTAACAAAGGGTCGATATCAGATTCATCTTTATGCCACGCATAACTTTCTACAACTAGTTTGGGCACATCTTCGAATTGTCTACAAACTTGCTTAGTTAAAGGTTCATTAGATACATTTCTATCAATTATAATTTTTTCTGGGCGATAAACAAAATTTTGATTCATATTTCTTATAACATAAAATTATTAAATTCATTTTCCTTTTATAAATAATTGGAAAGCTTTGATAATATTATATGTAAAAAATTACCACAAGCATTCTTGTTAATCATTTTCATAATCTCGGAAAAAATTTATTATATTAAATTTTTGAATTTTTTTTATTCTAATAGTCCTTTTTTATTAAGGTAACTGCGGGCATTCATTATATCATTGTCAATTTGTTTTTTTAAATAAGATATACCTGAAAATCTTTTTTCTGATCTTATTAGGTGAAGTGGTATAACTTCCAAATTTTGGCCATAAATATCCTGTTTGAAATTAAATATCCAACTTTCAATATTTATTAGATTTTCTCCGAATGTAGGTTTTTTTCCAATATTTGTAACCCCATAATGAATATTTTCTGCTAATTTTAATTTACTGACATAAACACCATTTTTTATAGCTAAGGGATTGCTTGGAATTATATTTGCCGTTGGGAACCCGATTTTTCGGCCAATCTTTTTTCCGTGAACTACTTTACCAAATATACTGAATTCTCTTCCAAGATAAACAGGAATTTCATCAAAATTAAATTCTTTAATCAACGTTCTTATTAATGAACTACTTACTGTGTGCCCTTTTTTCTTAATGGGAGATATTTCTTCAAGCGAAAAATTAAATTTTTTACTCAGATTTTCAAGTAATTTGAAGCCTCCCGTTCTATATTTTCCAAAACGGAAGTCGTAACCAACAACTAGCTTTTTTAGGTCAAAACGATTGATTATGAACTGATGGGCAAATTTTTCTGGCTCCATTCTAGACAGTTTTTCAGTAAAAGGAATCAAATGAACTTCATCAAGACCAAGTTTTTCAAATAGATGAAACTGATGGTAGTTAGTATATATTCGAGGCATTATTTTTTTAGGATTTATAATTTCCTGTGGGTGAGGCTCAAAAGTAATTAATGCACTCCGATAATTTTTAGAATCTGCATAGCCCACGACATTATCAATTAATGCGCGATGTCCAAGATGAATTCCATCAAAATTACCTATTGTTACTATTGAGCTTGGATTTAAATCGGATTTTTCTTTAAGATTAAAGATCTGCATTAAGATCTAAAGATAAATAATATATAGTTGTGGTTGGAAATAGCAAAGAATTAAACTAAGATAATTCAAAAAAAATAAAAAAAACAAGTAGAATTTAACCCGTTTTCTAAAAACATTCAAGACACTATGATTTTCAGGGTCTATAAATAAGTGTTTGTCCCGTGACAAATTTTACATGTTGAACCTTGTATATTTCTTCTGGTACAATCTCATTCACGTTTTTTCCTTCTAAGTTCTTGATATTATTAGTTGAAATAATACATTTTTTCCCTTCAGGCGTAATCCCAATTAAAGATTCACCACATTCAAAACTTTTCCTTGCAATGAAAGCAATATAATTATTTTTTATAGATTCTAGTACATATCCAACAAGTTTTTCATTATGATTTCTCAAGTAAGGATTTTTTATTCGGTCAATTGCAAGGTCAGTTCTGTTTGCTCTAAAAAATCCATGAGTAATTTTTACAGGCCATAATGATTTTAATTCGTCAATTTTTGATTTTTCAAAATTTCTAATTATATAATTTATTTTTTTTATCAAACTACTTGAGAAATTTATATGTCTTAAATCTATACGTAAAAAACTTAATCCAGAATTTCTTAGTTCTGGAAGAAAATCTAAAAGAAATAAGTCTCTGTTAAAAAACATAAAAGTTCCATGACAATTTTCTAGGGTAGGAAACCTTTTTTGCGGTTGGTCGTTATAGAAAACATTTTTTTCAAAATGATGTTTAGATTTTTCTAAATTATTAAATTTACTAATTAATTTTCGAGGTGAATAAAATAATAATATTCTCCCAACGCATAATATTTCACAATCAGTTCTCAAAGTTTGACTGTATTTAATTAATTTAGGTTTAGGAAGTTCAGTCGATAGAACAATTCTATTTAAATTTTTGCCAAAATATTCAGAAATACGAATAACAGATTTTAAGTTATGATTCCCAGTCTCTAATATTAATTGTATAGGTATATCGGGCTTTTGTTCTTTTATCCACTGAGCTGCCCCCATATCTTGAACACGAATTGCATGAAAAATTTCTAAAGGCAGGCTGTTTAAAATTGCTAAAGATTGCCGAAAGGTTTTCTCAGTACTTAGGATATCCCACTGTAGGATTGGATTAATTTTTGAGTAAATAGCTTCCTCTGCTAAAGAGATTAATAACTTTGTTTCATTTTTTCCAGTTCTACTGAGTAATTTGTGTTCTAAAATAACCTCTTTAATAGAGGTTTTTTTAATTGCACTTAGTTGAAAATGATTTTCAATATAAGTATTGAATTTCACTATTCCTCCAGTGCTTTGTTTAAAGTCGCTGAATTTAAGTTCTTTATTGAGAAATTTTTCAAAATTTTTTTATTTTTTATTACCAGGAGTCGATTTGTTATTTCCATTCCTTGTTCAAATTGATGGGTAACCATTAAAACTGTCCCTCCTTTTTTGTGGAATTTTTCCAAAAATTCTATAAACCACTTTTTAGATTTTACATCAAGTCCTGTATAAGGTTCATCGAGGAGAAGTATTTCAGGTTCATAAAGCATTAATCTGCCAATCATTAAACGTTTTTTCATACCACTACTAAAATTTCTAATAGGCATTTTTGCAACATGTATTAAGTCAATTTCTTCCAATATATCATTTATTTTTAAATTCAAATTTTTAGCTTCATAGAATGTCCCATATAAGCGTAAATTCTCAATCGAATTTAGATCACTATATAATCGTGTTTCTTCTGAAAGATAACCCATTTTCTTTAACCATAGCATTAGGATTTCTCTTTGGTTCTCGCCTTTAAAAAAAATTTTTCCATTTGTAGGTCTCATCAGAGAGCTTATAATTCTAAGCAAAGTAGACTTCCCTACACCATTGTTACCTAAGATTAATGCAAATTCTCCTGATTCAATCGAAAAATTAATATCTTCAAGAATATTTTTGTAACCAAAACGCTTATAAATACCTTCAAGGCACAGAATAGCAGACATTATTTTAGGAGAAATTAGTTTAAACTACTTTTGGATCGGGTAAGCGTTATCTATAAGAAGTTGCTTTTTATTATTCCAAATTAATATTCGTAAATAACTTCCAGGTTTTACTTTAGAGAATTTTCTGGAAATTATCCTGTATCTTTTTATCTTATAAGGTATGGATGTTTTCAGACGAAAAGGTATATTATTTTCTAAATTTTTCTTTGAAGAAAGATACATACCAGTTCTTCCCATTTGAAGTCTATTGGTCTTATTGGTTAAATTATAGTTTACACTTAAAAAACCATTTTTATATTTAATTTTTAATTTTTCAATTGAGATAATTGAATCAACTAATTTTTTAGTTTTTCTTTTTTTGATTGCTTTTACTTTAGTCGAGGAAATATTTTTGTTTTGTTTTTGCTTAAGTTCATTTTTTTCTTTATTAATTTTAAGAAAATTTTCCTGAATGTTCTTATTTTCAGAAATTGATTCGTCTAGAGACTTTTTTGTGTTTTCAAGTTCTTTTTCAAGTGTAGTTACTTTAAGTTGAAGGGTACCTATTTGATCTTGAGTCGACTTTTTTTCATTTTGAAATTGTAAAACAACTTGTTCTCTTTGGGCTAGAATAGAATTTAATTCAGAGATTTCTCTTCTTTGTCTTTCAAGAAGTGATGCTTGTTGCTCATTCAATTTTTTCTGTTGGGATGATTGAGATAAAACTTGTTGTTCCCACTTGGCATCTTTTTGGCCTGTTTGTTTTAGTTTTTTTACAAGATTTTCACTACGAGTTTTTTCTTGATTAATCTTCAGGGAATACTGTTCTTTATCAAAAATATTTTTATAATACAAGTATGCGACTGTAAACGAGAGTCCGGTAATTATTGCTACAAGTAAAATTAAAAAAAATTTTATGTTTCTTAGAAAAAATGCTGTACGAGGATTTTCTCCGATAACAAAAAAATTGGTTTCCATTTTTCTTCTGAATGTTGAGAAAGATAATTTGTTAATTTTTGTTCATTAATTTTATTATTTTCATTGTTATCAATTTTCAAATTAATCTTAGAAACAGTTATTCTAAGGTTTAAAAAATATATTTGTCTATAAAAAGTTTAATTTTAAAATTATCACTACCTTAACAGTTAATCCTAATTCTAACAAGATACCACCAAAAAATTAAAAATATTATTATATATTGAAAAAAAATTAAATGAGAAACATGCTTACAAAGATATAAAAATTAGATATTTCTTCAAACTATCTTCTTTCCTTGATTATTTTTTCTATTTCTCGTTGCGCATCTCTCTTTTTTATTGCTAAACGTTTGTCGTGGAGTTTTTTACCTCGACCCAATGCTAGCTCCAATTTTATTATTCCTCTTTTTAAATATATTTTTAAAGGAATCAATGTTAGTCCTTTCTCTTTTAACTGTCCATATAGGCGTTTAATTTCTGAACGATGTAGTAACAACAGTCGTGGTCTAATAGGATCATGATTATGGCGATTTCCAAAATTATAATGTGATATGTGGGTGTTCATTAAATAAACTTCAAGATTGTCATTTACTCTACAGAAGCTATCAGTAATATTAATATTTCCAGCTTTTATACTTTTTACTTCAGTACCTTCTAGGACTATTCCTACTTCCATGGTTTTTTCTATTTCATACTCAAATCTTGCACGTCTATTTTTTGCTAGTGTTTTTGCTTGCATTTTAATTGATTCAACTGTGAAAAAATTTGATGAAAAATTTTACAAAAAATTAAACGGACATAGTTAATTTTGCCCATGAAATAGCATCTTCTTCTTTGTCGAGATCACCATTAAGTTGTTTTTCAAAAGCCTTTTTTAATATTACTCCCATTTTTGGTCCTGGCGCCATACCCATGGCTAAGAGATGTCTACCCAGTAGAAGAGGTTTGGGGCCTTCTTTATGAACCGCCATTTTTTCTGCCTCAAGTAAAAGCCAATTTCCAGCATCAAAATTTGATCTATCAGCTTTATAAAAACTACTTCCAAAATAGTCAGCTTTTGCCAGCAAAACTAAATCAGAAATATTTACACGCATGGAAAGTCTTTTTATAGTTCCACTATTAAGTATATTTCTTTCCTTAAATAGTTGTATAGGACGAAGATGTTCTTTTACAAGTGATTTAACTTTTTGAATTAGATTTTGATCATTGGTGATTCTTCTTAAAAATTGTTCTGTTGGCAACACTCCTGCTGAATCATGTGAAGGACTGCGCCACCGACCACGTAAAAATTTTGTAGTAACAGGTTTTCCAAAATCATGACAAAGCGCCGAAAACATCAATATAATATCATTCTTTTCTTCACCTTTTCGCAGACGAGCAGCTTCGTTAACGACTTGTAAAGTATGAGTCCAGACATCCCCCTCTGGATGCCATTCTGGATCTTGTTGAATTCCAACAAGTGCTTTTAATTCAGGATAATATTTTAATATCTCCATTTCTTTGGCATATTCTAAACCAATTGATGGATATTTTGCTCTAATCAATAGTTTTCTAAATTCCTCAAAAACTCTTTCTTTTGATAGTTCTCCAAGATTTAATGTTTTGCAAAGTTTAATAGTATTCGGATCTATTTTAAACTGAAGGCGAGCGGATAATTGCATAGCTCTTAAGACCCTTAAAGGATCTTCTGAAAAGGAAGGACCTATGTGCTTTAGTGTTTTTTTCTTTATGTCTTCTACACCATTATATGGGTCTATTAAAACTTTTTTTTGAAGATCATAACCGATACTGTTAATTGTAAAATCTCTTCTTGAAGCAGCATTTCTAAAACTCATTGATGGGTCTGATATAGTAAAAAATCCACGATGTCCCTTTGCGATTTTGTTTTCATATCGGGGTAAACTAAAATCATATTCTGCGGTTTCTGTATTTAATTTAAAAACACCGAAAGATTTTCCAACCCTATTTAGCCGCCCAAATTTTTCTAAAGTGGCTTCCAGAACTTCTGGTTCTAATCCATAAACTTCTACATCTAAATCTTTTGGTATTTTATTATTTATGCAAAAATCTCTTACTGCTCCACCTACTAATATACCTTTTCCATTGTTTTCAGAAAGTGCATTTGAAATTTTATAAATTTCTTGAGGTAAAGATTCTTGAGGCATAAGTGTTTTCTGTTAATATTTAAAATTTAAGCACCAATTTAGTTTAGATTATTATCTAGGTAAATAAATTTAAGAAGAAATCAGACTTTTTTCAAAATGATTTATTGTTTTCTGTAGACCTTCTTCAAGCATTATTAAAGGCTCCCATCCTAGTTTTTCCTTTGCAAGAGAGATATCTGGTTTTCGACGGACAGGGTCATCACTTCTCGCAGAAGTATATATAATTTTTGAAGGAGAGTTTGTCATATCGATTACTTTTTCTGCTAGTTCTTTTATAGTAAATTCAAAAGGATTCCCTATATTTATAGGTCCAACAAAATCATTTTTTTTCATCATCTTATGTATAGCATCTACCATGTCCGAAACATAACAAAAACATCTACTTTGAAGTCCGTTACCATAAATAGTTATGGGTTTCCCTTTAATTGCTGAAACAATAAAATTACTCACGACTCTACCATCATCTTGATTCATCCTAGGTCCGTATGTATTAAAAATTCTAATAATTTTTGTATCAACTTGGTTTTGCCTATTGTAATCAGATAACAAAGTTTCAGCCATACGTTTCCCTTCATCATAGCAACTTCTTATACCAACCGGGTTAACATTGCCAAAATAATTTTCATTTTGAGGATGTTCTAAAGGGTCTCCATATACCTCAGAGGTTGATGCCTGCAAAATTCGAGCGCCAAGTCTTTTTGCTAAATCTAGCATATTTAATGTGCCAATTACATTTGTTTTTGCAGTCTTTATAGGGTTAGATTGGTAATGTACCGGAGAGGCCGGACAAGCTAAATTAAAAATCCAATCAACCTCTAAATGAATAGGTTCAACGATATCGTGATGAATTAATTTAAAATCAGGATGATTAATGAGTTTAGATAAATTAGTTTTACTACCAGTATAAAAATTATCTATTGCGAAAACTTTGTTCCCCTCATTTATAAGTCTTTCACAAAGAAATGAACCTATAAAACCTGAACCTCCGGTGACAAGAACTTTTTTCATCTAGAAAATCTCAAAAATAATTAAAATTTTATACCAATAATTATATTCAGAAAATCCTCTAATTTTCAAGGTAGACAGTATTCAAATAGATTTAAACTAAATGATTCTTATACAACTTAACACAAATGTTAAATATTTTTTGTTTAATTGATAATTAAAGTAAATGAATTCATCTATGGTTTAAATTATGAAATAATTTGAAAGGAACTTTTTGTTTGGTTAATATAACATTGATACTTAACCATACTAAGATTATCATTTGAAATGAAAATTTTTTTTGAGTTTTGCAAATTAAATCCAAAAGTTTTTTTTGTAATATTATTTTTCTATATTAGGCATTAATTAATAAATTCCATTACAAAAACAAGTTTCTATAAAGAGTTAAATTTTTTGAAATTACATAATAATTAAAGGAGTGATTATGTTATCAGATGAAAGACAAAAAGATTTAGAGAGCGCAATTTCTCAGATCGAAAGACAGTTTGGAAAAGGTTCAATTATGAAAATGGACGGCTCGACAGTAAGTCAGTTTCCCTCCGTTAGTTCTGGGAACTTGGCTTTAGATATTGCTTTGGGAATTGGTGGATTTCCAAGAGGGCGCATAATTGAAATATATGGACCAGAGGCTTCAGGTAAAACGACACTAGCATTGTGTGCTATTGCCGAAATTCAAAAAAAAGGAGGTATAGCAGGCTTTATAGATGCGGAGCATGCCTTCGACAGAAATAACGCAAAGACTTTGGGAGTTAAGGTGGAGGATCTATTATTAGCTCAACCAGATTATGGAGAACAAGGTTTGGAGATAGCGGAACAGCTTGTCCGAGTCGGTAAATTAGATATTGTTGTTGTGGATTCAGTAGCTGCACTTGTCCCGAAAAATGAATTGGATGGTGATATGGGAGATTCACATATGGGACTACATGCACGTTTAATGTCTCAAGCCTTGCGTAAACTTTCAGGTGTGACCTCTAAATCTAATTCTATTTTAATTTTTATCAATCAACTTCGTTCTAAAATTGGGGTAGTTTTTGGAAACCCTGAAACTACTACTGGTGGTAATGCTTTAAAGTTTTACTCCAGCATAAGGCTTGATGTTCGTAGAGCAAGTCAAATCAAAAGCGGTGAGGAAGTTAAAGGTCATAGAATGAAAGTGAAAGTCTCAAAAAACAAACTAGCACCCCCATTTCGAGTTGCTGAATTTGACTTAATATACGGGACTGGGATTTCAGAAATGGGGATTTTGCTTGATTTGGCTTTGAATAGTGAAATAATTCAAAAAAGTGGAACATGGTTTTCATATGGAAAAGAAAGATTAGGACAAGGTCGTGAAAACTCCATTCAATTTTTAGAAGATGCACCAGAAATTGCTTCTGAAATAAATAAAAAAGTTAAGGAAATAAATCAAATAGATATGGAATTAATCTCTGAAGAAGGTCATGGGGCTAATGAACCAGAATGAGCGAACATCGAATTAATTCAGATTTTGCAAAGCCTGTAAAATCTAAAATAGATAAATATTTTGTTGGTGAAGTTAATTTGATTTCTAGCGAAGAAGCCCTATCGAGAGATTTTGCCCTAATTGATGTCCGGTCACCAATAGAATATCAAAGTGGAAAGATTCCAAATGCACTTAATATCCCGGTTTTTGATAACCTTGAACGTACCGAAATTGGAAAAATATACAAAGAGTTAGGAAAAGACATTGCTTTTCAAAAAGGGGCAGATTTTTTTGAACCAAAGCTTGATAATTTTTTATTAAAATTTTCAAAACTAAAATCTAAAAATATTGTTGTATATTGTGCTCGGGGTGGTATGAGGTCTGCTTGCGTAGTAAGGATTTTATCAAAAAATGGATTTACAGTTTTTCAAATGTTTGGAGGATATAAAAATTATAGAAGATATGTATTAGAAAAACTTAAAAGTAGCACGCCACCACTAATTGTTCTCCACGGAAAAACAGGAGTAGGGAAGACATTGATTCTCCAAAATCTTCCAAGTTATTTAGATTTGGAAGGTTTGGCTCAACATCGAAGCTCTTTATTTGGCGCAATTAATAAAATTCCGAATAACCAAAAAAATTTTGAAGCTTTTTTAGTTCAAAAATTGAGTGAATTCAATCTAGAGTATCCAGTATTTATAGAAGGTGAAAGCCGTAAAGTAGGAAAAGTTTTTATTCCAGATAATATAGCAATGGGGATGAAGAAAGGTGTACTTGTATTACTAAGTGCTTCAATCGAGACGAGGGTTAATCGAATAGTTGAAGAATACAAAATAAAAGATAAAGCGACAGTTATAAAGATAGATAGAATATTACAGTCACTTATTATTTCTTTGGGTAAATCTAAGATTGAAAAGATGCGGAAGTGGCTAAAGTATGGAGAAATTAAAAAAATTGTTCATATGCTATTAGTTGATTATTATGACCCTCGATATAATAATTCTATGAGAAATTACAAATTTGAATTGAAAATTTGCACAGAAAACATTGATAGAGCCACTAACGAGTTAATTGATTTTAGAAAAGAGTTAATGTAGAAAACTATTATTGAAATGAAAAAGTATAAATTTTTAACAATATATTTTTTTATTTTCTTGTCTACTCTAGATATTAATGGGAGCCCAGGAAGAAAAAAAATATTTTTTGAAATAAAGACAGAATTAGGATCATTTCCAATAAATATTCCTGATCTTATTCTTCCAAAAATCGAAACATTTCCTTTAGTTAAAGTTTCGGAATCAAATTTACCTGAGCTTCCGGACTGGTATGACTCTCGATTTGTTCCTGAAAATCCTAGTTGGTTGGACGAAGCCGGTAAATTCTATAAAGAAGGTATAGAAAGTTTATTTCTAGGAAATATGGAGATATCTTTTAAAAGATTCCAAACCATAATCGATGAGCACCCTGAAACAGAATGGTTTTATTTATCTTGTTTTTGGCATGGACAAGTATTGGCCAAACAAAATAAATTTTTAAAAGCTAGTGAGTCAATCAAATTTTTTTTAGACATAATAATCTCTGGGAAAAAATTTGATCATTATTCGGAGTATAAGGATTTTAGTATATATACTCTAGTTTGGCTTTCTTTAAAACATAGAAAATACGAAGAAGCACTTTTGATAATTAAAAAATTTGAATCAGAAATTAGTGCTAATAAATTAAAAAATAAGTTACATTATTTAAAGTATTTTGCTTTTCTAAAGTTAAAAAAATCAAATGAACTTATTTTTTCACTGCTTATTCAAGGTGTTGATCAGTTTCCCTATAATTTTGAGCATCTTGTTCGTTTAGCCGAAAATTACTATATTGCAAAAAGATGGCAGAATTTATCTGATCTAATTACTTTACAATCATCAAAATCTTCATTCTATAATGATTCTAGAATGGAATACTTTTATTGGTTAGGTGTAGTTGCAGAAATAGAATTAAATAAATTGAATAAAGCAAGAACAAAGTTAATTTTCTTAGAAAAGCTCGGAGTAAGAAATACTGACAAACTTGCTCTGGCATTTTTTAGAATATACTTAAAGGAGAGAAATTTTGAGAATGCTTGGATTAAATGGACTGAAATGAAAGATGATATTTTAAGAGAACAATCTTTGAGAGAATTAATGCATAATGCAATAATTAATAAAGATTTTTATTTTTTACAAAACAAGCTTGTTAAATTAAAATCTGTATCTAGATACTGGAAACCATGGCAGCAAGAATTGGAATTGATTTATGCCTATATATATTTATCCACAGGCCAAAATAAAAAAGCAAAGCAGTGGCTTCAATGGTCAATAAGTCATTCCTATGAAAAAGGGAATAATAAATCTGTATTTATTGTTCTTGAGGAAAGCATTTTTTTAAAAACAGTTATAGATTTAATTTCTTTTGAATACAAGAAAGCATTTGAGAATTTAAAGAAATTGCTCGAAGATTTTCCAAGTTCAAAAAGGCTATCTGATTATTATTTTTGGTATGCTGTTATGCTTTATGAGATAGAAGAAAATCATTTAGAAACTATTATGGCAATACGCCAAGTTAGAAAGGATGGTGAACGTGATGATGATCGTTTGTTTATTCTCGGAAAAATAAATCATGATTTAAAAAAATGGAGATCAGCAATTTTTCATTTTTTATCTTTAAAAAATAAATATCCAAAATCTATATTTTTGGAGGATAGTCTATTTTTTCAATCTAAGGCGTATTATGAACAAAAAAGGTATAATGATGGATTGAAATCTATAAATGATCTGGAAAATGGCTATTCTCCATTAAAAAATCCTTTAAGGGCCATTCATTTAAAAGTAAGGATACTGATTGCACTAAAGAAATTTGAAGAGGCGGATGATGTACTTAAAAGAAGAATTTCTATTCAATCAAATCTTTCTCTAATTAGACTAAGAGTTGAAGTACTGAGGTACATTAATGATCCAAAAAGAATATTGTCTGTTACTGGAGAAGGTTTGGGATTATCAACAAATGAAGATGAAGGATTCCTTTTTTTTCACAGAGCAAATGCACTTTATGATATAAAAAAATATCAAGAATCAATTGCTTACTACAATTTAGCCAATAAAAATCCTCCCGAAGGCAAAAAACGTTTTATTAATTTCAGGATATTGAAGATACAATCTTTTTTAGAAAGAATCCCCGAATTAATTAACGGCCTGGACAAGTTTTTGAAAGTAAATAAAGAAGATGATTACTCTAACGAAATACTATTATTAGTTGTAAATTATTTTCTAGATAACAATAAAAAAGAAAAAGCTATGCCCTATTTTGAAAAACTATTGACCAACTATGAAAAGTCAGTAAGCAAAGTCGAACTTAGCCCAATAAAAAGGGTGGAACAGATTTTTTTAATTGGTAAGCTTTACAAAGATTTTGACAAATTAAAATTGTCAGAACGTTGGTTAAATCAAGGATTAAAATCTGCTGAAACTTTAAAAGAAAACAAAAAAGGATGGCAATTATCAATTCTTAGAGAAAAAGGGGAGGTACTTTTTTACATGGGTCAGCATCGGCAAGCTTTGGCAGCCAGTCTGAAAGTTCTTTACTTAGATAATACTATTTCAGATAAGCTATTATATGATTTAAATCTGAGAATTGCTTCTAGTTATAAACATCTTGGGAGGATATCTGAGGCTCAGGCAATTTATCGTAAGATGTTAAAAAATATAAAAACTAAAAAGAAAAAAGTTAAAATAGAAAAACTTTTAAGAAAATTGACAAAATAATAGAAAATCTTTAGTGAATGTTTCACGTGAAACAATGGAAGAAATAGATTTTAAAATTATCGCTATAGACGGTCCTTCTGGGGTAGGAAAAAGTACAATTTCCGGTCAAATAGCTTACAGATTAGGATTTTATTATGTAGATACTGGAGCAATGTTTCGATGTCTAGCGTGGAACTGGGATAGGCATGGAAGTCCTGAAAATGAGGACTCGTTGTTAAAACTGGGTAATCAAACTGAAATTTTGTTAACTGAAAAGGCAGTGATATGTAATGGTACTGATGTTACTCATGTAATTAGAGAAGAAAAAATTTCTAAAAATGCTTCTAAAATTAGTGTTTTTAAATCGATTAGAGAAGTGATGAAAAAAAAACAACGAGAATTAGTTCAAAAAATTCGTGATTCTAAAGAATATCAAGGGGCTGTTTTAGAAGGACGTGATATGGGCAGTGTAGTTTTTCCAAAAGCAGAATTTAAGTTTTTTTTGGATGCGACTCCAGAAGTTCGTGCAAAAAGAAGGATGTTACAGATTCATGCTAAAGGTGGAGTCGCGAGTTTTAAAGAAATATTAGAATCTATAAATAAACGTGATCATAGGGATAGAAATAGAAAAGTTGCTCCCTTGAAGCCGGCAGAAGACGCAATAATTGTTGACACAGGCGATCTCAATGAGCGTCAAGTTTTATTTAACTTGTTGTCCCATGTCAAAGGTTGCGAAAATTCTTGAAATTCTAAAATTAAAGAAAAATATTATAACTATTATCAAAGGTGTGTTCATGAAATCTGTAATTCTAGCTGCTAATCGCAGTTCTCGTTTAATACCATTTGTTAAAACACGTAGTGCTCCTATGATGAGAGTTGCGGGCCAATATATTCTAGAAAAAACGATTCTATATTTGAAGGAAGCAGGTATAAATGAAATAATTGTAGTTGTAGATGAGCAACAAGACATGATTACTGAATTTTTTGGGGGTGGTCAGCAGTTTGGTGTGAGTATTGAGTATGTGGTTCAGCAAAAAAAGCAAGGTATCGGACAAGCTTTGAGTCTTTGCGAAAAATTGTTGGATCAAAAACCTTTTTTATTAATTTATGGAGACGCTCTTACGGACTTTAATCCTATTTTATCCATATTGCAAACTTATTCCGAAACGAATAGAGAGGTTTCATTAGTTGCATTACCAGAATCTTCTAAAGATTTTGGTAATGTTTATCTTGACCATGAAATGAGGATAATGAAATTTGTAGAAAAACCTAATGCTAATCAATCTAATTATGTTTTTGCAGGATTTTATCTTTTGTTTTCAGATATTTTTGATTTACTAAAAAAATATGATAATGATATCTCAAAATGCTATACTCATTTGATTGAAAAAAGCAGGATTAATGCTTGTATTTGGGAAAAGGGCTGGATCGATATGAAATACCCATGGCATATTTTAAATGCTAATCAGATGTTAATGAATTCTTGGGAAACTTCACAGATAGACTCTAAGTCAAAATTAATTGGCCAAGTTTATATTGAAGGTGCAGTACGAATTGGACCAAATGTAACAATAGAGTCTGGTACAATTTTGAAGGGGCCATGCTATATAGGTCCAAATTCTTATGTGGGAAATAATTGCCTTATAAGAAAATATAGTGCAATCGGGCCATCTTCAATTATAGGGTATGGTTCCGAATTAAAAAATTGTGTCTTATTTGGGAAAAATGACGTAGGACGTCTTTCTTTTGTTGGTGATAGTGTAGTTGGAGAGAATGTAGTTTCTGGTTCAGGATTAACAACTGTTAATCATACGGTTGATTACAGTTCGATTAATTGTTTAATGAATAAAAAGTCTATTCAAACAGGGCTAACTAAGCTTGGAGCATTCATAGGAGATAATGTATCAATAGGAGCCCGACATACACTAGGCCCTGGGGCCATTATAGAATCAGGTAAAATTATAGAAGACTGCATTACAATATAAATCATAAAATAATTCATAATTCCAGCTAACTATGTGCGGTATCAGTGGCATTGTTCATTCAAAAAATGTAGCAAAAAATTTGTTTAATTCCATTAGGAATCTTGAGTATAGAGGATATGATTCTTGCGGAATGGCTTTAATGTTTCATGGTTTTCTTGATTTGAGGAAAAATGTTGGGGGAATAGATGAGGTAAATTTAAAAGAAAAATTTGATAAAATGCAAGGATGCATAGGGATTGCACATACAAGATGGGCCACTCACGGAGGTGTAAATAGAGAAAATGCACATCCTCACCTATCGAACAATAAGGAATTTGCAATTGTTCATAATGGAATTATTTCTAATTACCAGGAAATACGTGAGCAACTTTTGACAAAAGGTGTTGTTTTTGAGTCGATGACAGATACTGAGGTTTTTGCAAATTTGATAGAAGATAATTATCTTAAGTTCGATGATTTGGAGAAGGCTTTTTTATCTTCGATTCAGCAAATTGAAGGTTCATTTTCCATTGTTATGCTTTCTTCTCATGATCCAGAGCATTTGTATTGTGTAAAAAATCAATCACCACTGTTATTAGGCCTGGGCGATGGATGTAATTATGTGGGTTCTGATCTTAACGCTTTTTCTGACTATACAAAAAATGCGATTGTATTAGATGATGGTGAATATGTTATTTTAGGTAGAAGTAATTATCAGATTAGAAAAGTTGATAATAGAGTATGTGTAGAAAAAAAGGTAATTAAGATTGAGTGGGATATTGAAACTAGTAAAAAAGGCGGATACTCCCACTATATGCTCAAAGAAATTTTTGATGAGCCAAATACGACCCGTCAAGCATTGAAAATATCTTCGAAAGAAATCTCTGATCTAGCATTATTGATGTCTGAGGCATCTCGAGCTTATTTAATAGGTGTAGGAACAACTTATTATGTTTCGAATATTGGTCAATACTATTTTTCTAATTTGGCTGGTTGCTACTTCCCATCTGTGAGCTCTGACGAATTTTCAGTTGTTAATTTGCAGCCTAATGACATGGTTCTGGCATTTTCTCAATCTGGAGAAACATATGATACAAAAATCGCAATAGAATTCTCCAAGTCAAAAGGAGTTAAAACAGGAGCTATAGTTAACGTTATGGGTTCTGCAATTAGCATGATGGCTGACAAAGTGATTATGCAGGGGTCTGGACCTGAAATATGCGTTGTATCAACCAAGGCGGCTTTAGCACAAACATTCATTGTATTACGTTTGGCTATAGAATTAGGTGTTATAAGGAAAAAAATTAAAAAAAATGTTTTTGAAAAATATAAAAATGAATTAAAACTGTTTCCTGCAACAATTGAGAAATTATTAAATGAGCAATCAGGTTTTGTAAGGAATATAGCTCGTTCTAATAGTCATATCAGAAACTGGCTGTTCCTGGGATGTGGTATCTACTATCCTGTTGCAATGGAGTCAGCTTTAAAAATGAAAGAAGTCACTTATCAGCATGCTGAGGGAATGCCAGCGGGATTCCTAAAACATGGAACACTTTCTATGATTGAACCAAATTTGCACTCATTATTTTTTGTTCCTCTGAGAAAACAAAAAGAATTGCACAAAAGGACAATTATTGCAATGGAGCAGGTTAAAGCTCGAGGCGGTCATGTTATAAGCATTATGTTTGAAGATGACACGCAAGCTATGCAATTATCCGATGAAGCATTAGAATTACCTGAAGTTCCCGAGATTTGTGCTCCAATGATTCAGATGATTATGGCACAAATGTTTTCATATTATGCTGCACTTGATCTTGGACGTAGCATAGATAAACCACGAAATCTTGCTAAATCTGTGACTGTAGGATAACTTGAGCTCCTGTTTTGGGATTTTAATAATATTTAATTTAAGTTACTTGCCTACCAATTATAAAAACTTTTTCCAAAAATGAGTGTAGATCGATTACAAGGTACAGATGGTGTTCGCGGTAAGGTTTGTATAGCAAAGTCTAGTTCAAGCAACAATCCTATTTCTGCTTTTTTGGAAGAAGGTGTGCTTACAGAGGAATTTTTTGAATTGTATTTATACTCATATTGTACCGAATTATTAGACACCAAGTTTGCTAAAAAAAGAGATTCTGTTGTTATTGGCTGGGACCCACGAGATATTCCGGTAGAATTTTATAGTGCAGCTATAAAAGGTATTAGGAAATCAGGCCTCAGTGCTGTTGTAGTAGATATTTTACCAACTCCAGCAATTTCACTGTACCAGGTTCATACTGCAGCTGCATTTGGAGTCGTTCTTACTGCTTCGCATAATCCATCAGATCAAAGCGGAATAAAAATATTTTTAGGATATTCTAATTTAAAATTATTTCCAGAAGATGACAAACGTCTGACAAAACGCTGTTTCAAATTAAATTTTGAAAAAATTAAGAAATTACCAATAATTGGAAAGTGTAGAAATGAACATTTAGAAGCAAGAAAATTGTTTATTCAATTTATGAATAATATTGAAAATCATTGGTTAAATGAAAATAACTTAAATGGAATTACTGTAGTAGTTGATTGTGCAAATGGTGCTTTTTCTGGTTTGATTAATGACTTGATAAATTTTGAGTTTATAAATTTTGTTGTTACGAACGATGATATTAATAAAGGTATAAATTTAAATTCGGGTGTTGCAGATCTGGAAGGGGTTGAAAAAATTTTTCCTGCAGATCTAGATAAAGGGGCTTTTTCAAATTATGATTCTTTGAAAATGATTTTAAAGTTAGGGCGCAAAAAAAGAAAAATGATTCAAAAATCCTACGAAATGGTTCTAGGAATTGTTTTTGACGGAGATGGAGATAGGTGTTTTTTGCTTATTTATGATCCATTTAATGATGATATTTTGGTAATCGGTGGAGATTTATTATCTTTTTTTCAAGCAAAATTTCTTTACAAAAAATATTATTCTAGCTCAAAATATTTATTTATTAATACAATAGAAAGTGACTTGGAGGCAAGCAGAGTAGCTGAGAAACTAGGTTTTTCTCAAATTCAATGTGCCGTAGGTGATAAGTGGATATTATGGCATGCTTTTTATAATCAATTTCTTTCTAAGTTAGGTTTTTATTTGGATATGATTGACGATCCAGAATTTATTAATTTACTGGATGAAACAAAACTAGTAATAAAAAAAATGATTGAATGTTCTAAGCTAGATGCTTTAAATGCCACAAAAAAATTAATAGTTATGGAGGATTGGATCCGAGAAAATAAAGGCGAGGAAATATTGATAAAAGCTTCTAATTTTTTGTGTAAACGAGAAAATAATCGTTTTGCCATAGGCTGTGAAGAGTCGGGTCACTTGATAAATTTGGGAATTAATAGTTTAGAAAAAAAAGATGCGCCGGTTTTTATTGGTAATAGCCTAAAATGTGCTACCAATTCTATTTCGGCTCTAAATGAATTTCGTTCAAACAAAAATACGTCTGAATTATTCGATTGGCTTAAAAATCCATTTCCAAAGGGATATAAAAAAAGTTTACAAGTTTATTATGTGGATAAATCCTTGCTTAACCAGAATTCCACGGTTAGGAAAGAGTTGATCGATCGTCTTAAATCATATTCTAATTGGCCCAATATTGAGGTCAAATTTGAAAAATTATTCGAAGAACCGGAAATGGTTTTTTTTTAGATCATTTCATAATGAAAAATGTGTAGCGTCTTTGTTCATAAGAAATTCTGGTACTGAAGAAAAAATGTCTATTTATCTTAGGGGGATAGAAAAACTTGCCCCGTACTTAGATGAATTGGGTGAGAAAATTTATCCTTTTTTATTATCTTCTTTTAAGAATAAAAAAAGTTTAATGGCTCAGTCAGAGCGTTTAATTCTTGAGAAATTAAAAGAAGGACCAAAACATGAAAAGACACTGATTCATGCTGAATTACAATCTATTTCTTTTGATAGGCTCCTTCATGAAATGAGTTCACGACAGAATTTGATTGAAAAAAAAGGTAATAACTGGAAAATAACCAAAATAGGTCTTAGCTTTCTTAATTTTTCTGAACGTTCAGAATAAATAACAATATTAATATTACTTTTTTATTAAATTTCAATTTTCACAATCTATACTTGTGTTATAACCGACCGTAAAGTTATCTACATTACCGAGAGGAAATGATAGTCCATTTTTAGAATAATATTTAAAAGAGTCTAGTCCGCCAACTGTGAGAGTTGAAGAGCCGTCAATAGTTGATGTCCCTCCTAAATCAACAAAAATTCTGTAATTTTCTCCTGTAAATGGACCAATCACCCCACCATCAGAGTTTTTGGAATTGTATGCGTATCTTCCTGTGTAACAAGCTGCGCTTGAACCACACCCGCTACTTTGTTTTGAAGTCTCAGAGCTGTCATCACTAACTATTACTGTATCAGTAGAAGTATTATTGTCGGTAAAGACATCTAATTTTACGTTGTTGGCAACACTATTACCCTTGACACCAAACATCCAGAACAAATATGTGTTATTGTCATTATTATATTGGTGATAAAAGAAAACATTCCCTGTAGTTGCAGTCGGTGTAGGTCCGTGTGTTAAGTGAACGGAGGATGAATAATAATTATAATTCTGAGATGGTGTCTTTACGCTGGACGAATTGTCAGTATAGGCGATTACACTACCAAGTAATTTTGAACGATCTGTAGTTATTCTATGGTCTCCAGACCAAATTGACATAATATTTCCAGGTGTACATGTACCATTTATCGTAAGTGAAAAAATATGTGAAATCTGATTTCCATTTGCATCTATAATAGTGACTTTAATATCGGGGTGAGTGGTTATTTGCGAAGCTTTATTTGGAGTCCATTCAATAAAACCTTTAGAAGAAATAGTCATTCCTTCTGGTTGGTTTTCAAGGCTATAATTGAAAATTGACGAATCTCCTGTACATGAATTAACTTGTTGCAGGAATGTCTGGCCAAAAGTTAAAGTACTTGATGCTGAAAAATAAGCTCCTGGACATCCATATTTTTCCCAATCGTCTGCAAATTCTTCAGGATTGCATGAAATTATTAAAGGGAAAATACATGAAATCAAAAGACAAGAGTATAGAATCTTTTTCATTGATAATTTTAACTTTATTTTAAAGGAATTTAAAAAGAGCTTATTGCTAATTAGTTAGTTAAAATTGTTGATTGTATTTTTTAACTGTTAGTTGTTGCAGTCAAAACTTCCACCGTAGCCAACTGTAAAATTATCGGTATCCCCTAATGAGAAAGAACTACCGTCACTCGACCAATATGAAAACGAATCCAGGCTTCCTAAGGTGAGTGTATTAGAATTTATTGTTGAGGTTCCGCTTATATCAATAAACATTCTATACGATGATCCACTAAATGGGCCAATAACCCCGCCGTCGGAGCAGCAGCTGTTATATGAATACCTACCCGCGTAAACACTATCATAGGTTGATGTTGAATTATCAAATTCTTGAGATTGGCGGCTTGTTTCGCCACCATCATCAGACACTACTACGTTGTCTGCTGATTCATTTTTAATTGAGAAGACGTCCAGTCTAACTACATTTGCTACACTCGCTCCGGCGACACCAAACATCCAGAATAAGTAAACGTCTTCCGTGTTATTGTATTGATTATAAAAAAACATATTACCCTTTGTAGCAGAGGCAGATGGTCCATTTACTAAGTGTATTGAAGCAGAATAGTAGTTATAGTTTTCTGAAGCAGTTTTTGGTGTAGATGAATTATCTGTGTATGTGGTTACATTTCCAAGTAATTGATAGCTATCCGTAGAATATCGCTGATCACCCGACCATACAGATAACACGTTACCTGAGCTACAGGTCCCTGTAACTGTTAGGTTATAAGTTTGACTGATTACATAACCACTAGGTAATTCAATAAAAATTGTAATATTTTCATGTTTCTTTATTTCTGAGGCTTTTGTTGGTGTCCAAATAACACGGCCCGAAGAATTAATGACCATTCCGGAAGGCTGATTTGCCAATCGATATGTAATGTTTGACGAGTTGTCATAACCACCTGTGGTTACTTGATGACTATAACTTTGCCCAAAATTAATTGTAACATTGTCAGCGTTGCTTGTGAACCATGCTTCAGGATTTCCTTTTTTTTCCCATTCTGAATACTCTTCACTTTCAAAACTAGAACATGAGATCCCAATCCATAAAATTAGTAAAAAAATTGATATTAGATATGAAATATTATCATTTTTTTTTTAACATATGGAAAAATTTAACTGTTTGTTAAATAATAGAATTTTTTCTAATTAAATCAATTATATATTTATTTTTGAATTTGATTTATATTATTAATTACTGCAGTCCAGACTAGTTCCGTATCCAATTGTAAAATTGTCTACGTTACCAAGAGAAAATGAGCTCCCGTCTTTTGACCAGAAAGTAAACGAATCTAAGTTTCCTAATCCGAGATTTTGCCCACTTGTCCCACTAGCTGAGGTATCTTCAGAACTTGTTGTGCTGTGACTGGAACTAAGTTGGGAAATGCCAGCTATATCGACAAATATTCTGTAAGAACTTCCTGCGTATGGACCGAGTACACCTCCATCAGAACAACAACTTCCATATGAATATCTTCCTGTAAATGTGCTAGTATATAATCCGTCTGAAACAGACTGGGACTCTCTGTTAGTTTCGTTTACATTTAAATCATCATCTACAATTACAGAATCGGAAGCAGTATTGCCTGTTGAATATAGATCTATATGGACTTTATTTGCAACACTAGCCCCGCCAACTCCAAACATCCAAAACAAGTATGTATTGTCTGTATCATCATATTTATGATAGAAAAACATGTTGCCTTTTGTTGCTGAGGGAGTAGGACCTATATGTAAGTTTTCAGAAGAGCTGTTCGCGGTGTTATAGTCATAATTCTTAAAAGCTGTACAGTCTTCATTATTATATCGGCCACATACGTCTCCGTCCGCAGCATTATCAGTATATGCCGTAACATTACCGAGCCAATCACTATCATTAGTTGAAGTACGTTGATCTCCAGACCAGATCGATAAAACATTTCCTGAAGTGCAAGTTCCTGTAACTGTGAGGTCAAATGTTTGTGTTAAAATATAACCTGTTTCTGTGGTTACACTAACAGAAATATTAGAATGTGTTCCGATTTCAGAAGCATTGCTTGGTATCCATTGTATAAGACCAGAAGATGAGATAGTCATGCTTCCAGGTTGATTATTTAATGAGTAAGTAAGCGGACCTTGATATGTTCCAGTTGTTGTTAATTGGTGTTGATAAGACTGACCAAAAGTTACACTATTATTTTCTGTTACACAACTAGTTATTTTTATATCTTGGGCGGAAGTTCCACTTGCCTTTGTAGTGGATTCGCTACATGATAATGATGTGTTGGAGGCTTGTTTTCTTCGAAGTGCGTCTTCAAAGTCTTGACAAGAATAAACAAATAAAGATGTTACAATTAGAAAAAAATATAAAATATTTTTCATCATTAACCTTTTGAAATTGAATGATTCTATTTTTAGAAACTAGAACTAAAATATAATGTGGGAATTTTTTAACGATCAAAAAATATATCCTATTCCCAAATACATTTCTTTATATGCTAACTGACCTTTTTCATCACTTGATTTAGCTCTATTCCTAGAGTCATACCATGATTTGTTTATATTGTATAAAATAGACCAAACTCTATATCCACCAACTAATTCTAATATACCTAGTTGGAAGCCAACATTGAAAAATCCCCCTCCTCCTTCAGATGAATTTGTAGTAGCATCCTTTGTTTCGTGTTTCCATTTATGAGAGAGTAACCAACCATAACCTGCTTGAAATGTAAATCTATCCATTCCTGTCATAACAGATAAATCAAGAACATTACTAGTTAATTTTTCTTCAAGATTACTAGAATCTTTTGTAGAAACTGTGGAAGTTGTATATCCAATTCCAAAAGTATCAAGAGTATAACTAATACTAGAACCTGTTGAGGTTGCATCTAAACCAGGCATGTACTCCCCTCCATTTGATACAGCTAATCTAATCCTTGACAAATTTGAAGGGTTAAATTGGGCCATTGCTTGTTCTATATATGGTATGGACAATATTAATATCGCTAAAATGGCAAATTTTGTAATTCTTATCAATTTTTCCATAATAAAGTACTCAGAAATAAATTTGTGAATAAGGTTTTTATTTTAAAGAAGTATTGCTAAATTCACGCCAAAAAATTTTAAATTAGAATTTATAATAAAAAAATATTTTTGTATTAATTTAATTTACTATATGTAACGGGGTTATTAAGCGGGGGAAATTAAATTCTAATTTTTTTCACCGAAAAGAAGTGTTGACTCTTCCATAGATTTAGGAGGGGTGGTGAGAAGTATTTCTACTCTTCTGTTTATCTTACGAGCCTTTTTTAATGCGAGACCCTTTAGTTTTGACCCAGTACTGTCAATGTAGCTAACTTTAGGTCTTGTATCAGCATATCCATTAACTGAAATAGATTTTTCAGGATATTTAATACGATTTATTAGCATAGATGCAATGCTAGTAGCTCTTGCGGCACTTAATTCCCAATTGCTAGGGAATTTTCTACTTCGAATTGGAACATTGTCAGTGTGCCCCTCAACTGTAAGCAAGTCTTTTTTATGTTCTGGAATTTGAAGAATTTTCAAAAAAAGTGGCGATAATTCTCGAAATGCTCCCTTTTTTAAGATGGCTTCCCCTGATCTAAACAAATAGTCCTGCGGCAAAGAAATAATGCAACTTAATTTTGTAGATCTCAACTCATATTTTTGGTATCTCTTCTTGTTATCTTTTAAATACTGTTCTATTTCACTACATTTCTTAGGTTGAGTCGAAAGAGTAGTAAGAAGAACAAAAAAACAAAACAACAAAGTCATCAGGTCCGCAAATGTTGTTACCCATCCACCTTCTGAGCTTGATCGGCTCATTTACAACCCCAGTCCTTGTCCCATGGCAGCTTGCTCCTCTTTCATAACCTTCTTTCTTAACTTAGGAGGAAGATAAATAATGAGATCTTTTGCAGCAGTTTCTGGAAGTTCCCTTCTTTTCAAGTATAGAAGTCCTTCTCTGATCATCTCTAGGAGCAATACTTGAGATTCTTTAAGTTGAAAACGTTTTGATGCAATAGGTAGGAAAATCAATTGTGAAATTAACACCCCGTAAAGTGTTGTTATTAAGGCAACAGCCATACCACCCATAAGTCCAGCTATGTCTGCCCCACCTTCGCCTGCTACACTCCCTAGCATCAGAATAAGACCTACAACAGTTCCTATCATACCAAATGCTGGAGCAGCTCGTCCCATGAATTCCAACATATCTATTTCTTCAAATGATCTGTAATTATACATTTCGATTTCTGAACGTACAATTTCTTCGATCATCTCTTCGGTTACTAGGTCAACAGCAATAAAATCTTGTAACCAGTTTTGTAGATCAGTGTTTTTTACGGCACTTATTTCCTCATCAGAAATTAATTGGTTGTTTGCTCTTTTTTCACAAAAGCCAACTATTGTTCGATAAACATCTAGAAAGTCTTTATCTGCCTTACCTTTTAAAAATGCCTTTGCTATAAATAATATTGCTCTCATAGCATCTCCAAATCGATATGCTATAAGAGTCGCCGCATATGACCCACCAGCAACTATAAGAAATGATTTTAAGTCGGCAAACCTAGACATTGATCCAAGCCACGATTCCTGAAAAGCTTTAAACTCAGCTTTGAGTATACGAATATCTTCTATCGAAGCTTGTGCGGATTTCAGAGCTTCAAGAGCTCTCTCGAATTCACTAAATTTATACATGTAATAATTTGAAAGGTGGTCTGGCCAGATAATACCAAAAATTACTAAAGATGCTCCAACTAACATTCCCAAAAAAGTTCCAATTTTGTCAAGCATTTACACCTTTAAAAAGTTATATGTAAGTAAATAAAATTCTTCTTTCATTATAATTTTCAATAAAAATTAAATCAAAAAATTATTTCGAATAAAAAAACTAATATAATTTTTTTAAAATCCAAAATATCTTTTAATTGTACTTTGCAAAAAGCATTTTGTCTTAATAACTCAAGAGTTACAATATATTTTTAACAAAAAATTAATCTCTTTTCTCATATAAGTTCGTAAGAAAAGAATTAAAAATGGAAAATAATTATTGATATAGAAAAATAAATTTAAAACTTAACATTTAAACAGATTGAACTGGTCAAAAAGATTAATATTTTTTTGTTTAAAAAAATCTGGTGGATATAAGTTTGCATAAAAAGATATATTCAAAAAAATGATTTCTATATGAAAAGATAATGAAAAAAATTAAAGATCATTATTTCTATAAAGCAAAGAGTGAAGGATATGTTGCTCGTTCTATATACAAATTGGAAGAAATCGATAAAAAGTATAATCTCATTTCAAAAGGTAATTCTGTTTTAGATTTTGGTTGTAGTCCTGGTTCATGGTTACAGTATGTTTCCAAAAAAGTAGGAAAAAGAGGAATTGTACTGGGATTAGATATAAAACCAGTAAGCATATTACTAACGGAAAATATAAAAGTTTTGGAAATAGATGCTTTTAAAACTGATGTAAAATATATAAAAGATATATGTAAATTTTTTGACGTTATTTTGAGCGATATGTCTCCAAAAACAACTGGAATACGTTCAATAGACGCCCAACGTTCTTTCGATCTTAACCTTCAAGTGTTGAGAATTTCTAAAGAATTGCTTAATCCAAATGGGACAATATTGTTAAAATGTTTTCAGGGTGTAACACTTGAAAAATTGCATAAAGATTTAAAAAATTTGTTCTCGGAAGTTAGATTATGTAAACCAAAGAGCTCCCGTTCGGAAAGTGTTGAAATTTTTTTACTTGGTCGAATAAAAAAATAGGTGAAATTTTATGTTCTAAAGCTGTAAAAGTCCTAGGTAAAAATTTTTGCGAGAGATTAAAATTTTATGTACTAAAAATAATTAATTTTTCTGCAGATATTAAAAAAAATATTTTATTAATACTTTAAAAAACTTTCTATGAAAATAAGGCAAAACCCTTCTGCTTTGAATACTTTAAGACATACTTCTGACCATTTTGGCAAAGTTAAAGGAGGTATTGAGAGGCTTAGTTCTGGAGTTAGGGTAAACACTGGGGCAGATGGTCCAGCAACATTAATTGCATCTGAAAAATTACGTGGCAATATTGTAGGACTTAGACAGGTTTTTGAAAATGTTTCATCTTCTGTCTCAATGTTGCAAACAGGGGAAGCGGCCTTAAATGAGGTAAGCAATTTATTGATAAAGATAAAACAGTTAACCATACATGCTTTAAATGAAGCAACTAATAGTAATGAAATGCTTAATGCTGATCAAGAAGAGATAGAGTATCTTTTAGATACAATCAATAGAATTTCTCAAAACACAGAATTTGGAGATAAAAAATTGTTTGATGGAAGTATGGGAGTAAATGGATCTGTAGTTGGTGAACATCTCAAATTTGTTTCTGCTGATGCGAGATCCATTAATTCACCTAAAAAAGGTTGGGAAGTAGATGTGTTTCAAGTTGCGACAAGAGCAAAGAAAAGTGGCTATGTAGCAATAGATATAAATAACATAAAAAAAGGGCTTAAAATTTTACTAAGTGAGGGAGGGAAAAATTCTTCATTAAATACTGACTTAGGAGTTCTAGGAAAAGAAATAGAAGAATTAATAGAAAAATTCGACAATGACCCAAAAAATTATTCATATAATGAGATGTCTTCTCAAATTAGGGAATTAATTTTATATTTTTTAAACCAACAAATATTGGAAGACGGCTTAAATCTTGATGTGAGTCTTACTCCTGACAAAAAATTATTAGTAAGGCATAAAAATTTTGGGGATGCACATTCGTTCTCTGTAACTAGTTCTATAGCAGGAATATTATCTAAAGAGCCTAATATTGCTCAATTATCGGATTCAGGAAAAAATATTGAAGGTACTATTAATGGTGAAATGGCTTTGGGTGATGGACAATTTTTGTCAACCATTAAAGGTTCAGAAGCTGAGGGTGTTACAATAATGTACGATAAAGAATTGGGTTTTTATGAGGTCCCAGTTTTAGATGATAAGGGGCAAAAAATTGGAACAAAGTATATAGAAGAAAAAAATGAAGACATAGTAGGTAGTGAAAAAAATCCAAAGATAGAGGGGTATATACATGTTTCGCAAATGTCAAAAGAGTTTCAAGTGGGAACTGGTAAATCATCAAATCCTGCCTTTTCATTTTTAAATATTCATACATCTAATCTTGGCAATAATATTCAAAATAAGAGTAATTTTAAAAGTCTTTCAGAGATAAATGTTAAAACTACACAAGGAGCTATGGATGCCACAAAAATAGTTGATAAGGTAATTGATCAAATTTCAGAATATAGAGGAGAATTAGGATCATTCCAAAAAAATATTCTTGAAAGTAAGCTTAATAGTCTAAAAATAAACGAAGAAAATATTACTCAAGCAGAGTCTACCCTCAGAGATTCAAATATGGCATCAGAAATGTCGAATCTTACTAAAGATAAAATTATGCTCGAAGCCAGTACTGCGATGATAGCACAAGCTAATCAAGTTCCGCAGACGGTTTTAAATTTGATTCAAAACAGTGCATAATCTTTTTTGTATTAAAAAAGTTGTACTCTTATTCCTTTCTTAAAGTTCTTATTTTTCCAAAAAACTTGCCGTTTTTATAAGTAAATGTCTATTATTAGCCAAATGCATAATAATTTTCTTTGTAAAAAGAATTTATTCTAACACTACTTAGGTTAGTTTTTAAATGAAATCTGCAGATGAAAAAAATAATCAGGATTCAAAAAAATTTGTTTTAGAACTTCGAGAAATAACAAAGAGTTTTCCAGAAATTGTTGCGAATGACCGAATTGATTTTGATTTAAGGGAAGGAGAAATTCATTCTATCCTGGGTGAGAATGGTGCTGGGAAATCAACCTTAATGAGTATTATAGCCGGCCTTTACCAACAGGATTCTGGTGAATTATTTGTGTTTAATGAGAATGTAAATTTTTCTAATCCAAAACAAGCAATAGAAAAAAGTATTGGCATGGTGTTTCAACATTTTATGCTGATTAAAAACCATACAGTTGCAGAAAATATTATTCTTGGAATGCCTGGATTATTTAGGCTTAGCTTAAATGAAGTTAAAAATGAAATTAGGCAAATTAGTGAACGCTATGATTTATTTGTTGATCCAGATAAAAAAATTCAAGAACTTTCTGTAGGAGAGCAACAGCGAGTTGAAATTGTTAAGGTACTTTACAGAGGTGCAAGAATTTTGATTTTAGATGAACCTACGGCTGTTTTGACGCCACAAGAGTCTGAAGCTCTTTATGAAATAATGAAAAGAATGACCAAGGAAAAACATTCCATAATTTTTATCACACACAAAATGAAAGAGGTAATGGCTTTATCCGATCGAATTACTGTACTGAGTCGTGGGAAAGTAATGTCAACCTTGTACAAAGAAGATACAAATCCAGAACAATTAGCAGAATTGATGATTGGGAATCTAGATATAAAGGACTCAGTAAAAGAAAATGAATATCTGAAGGGTGCAATACTGGAAGAAAAAAACAAGGAAAGGTATATTTCAAAAATTAAGAAAACTAACAATTTAACTTTATCTCTAAAAAATATTTGCGCATCTAATGATTTAGGCCATCCGGCGCTAAAAGACATTTCGTTTGAATTAAACGCAGGAGAAATCTTAGGTATGGCTGGAGTTTCTGGAAATGGACAACCTGAGTTAACAGATGTCTTGAGTGGTTTAAGACCTATGACTTCTGGAGAATATTTTTTTGAAGGGGAACTGTTGGAAAACCCTTCAGTCAATGAAATGATTGACAGGGGAGTTGGTTATATACCTGAAGATCGCAAAAAGTTTGGAGTGTCGGGCGGTATGTCAATTGCTTATAATTTTTTGCTTCGTGATTTTAAAAATTCTAACTTTTGTAAACGGCAAATATTAAATATGTATAATATTTTTGAATACAGTAAAAAAAAGATGAATGAGTTTGATATTCGAGCTACTTCGGAAAAAATTCCGGTTGGTGTTCTTTCGGGGGGTAATATGCAGAAAGTAATTCTTGCTCGAGAGATTTCTCGTCCATTGAAATTACTATTAGCTTCTCAGCCGACGCGAGGTCTTGATATTCATGCTACGAGCTTTATTAGAGAGCAAATATGTAATGCGCGAGACGGTGGATTGGCAGTACTTTGGATTTCTGAAGATCTTGACGAATTATTAACGGTGTCTGATAGAATAGCAGTTATATTTGAAGGTAGAATTATTGATATTATTTCTAGGGAAAAATCCTCAGTTGAGGAAATGGGTAGGTTGATGACAGGTATGAAAGATAAGGTATTAGAAAATTCTATTTAGGAGCAAAATGCGAAATTATCTGTTGTTGTATGTTAACGGAAAAAGGCATAAAATTTTTGGCGAGAATGGATTTAAGACGCTCTCTGATTTTTTACGCAAAGATTTAGGCTTGGTTGGTACTAAAGTAGTATGCGCAGAGGGGGATTGTGGGTCCTGCACTGTTCTTCTAGGAAGAATGAAGTCATTTAAAAATGGTAAAATAGAATTCCGCTATCAGAGTATCGATAGTTGTATTCAATATTTATATCAGCTTGATTGTTCTCATATTATTACTGTTGAAGCTTTACAAAAAACTAAAAAAAATAAATTAAAGTTGGAGCTAAATGAAGTTCAAAAAGCAATGGTAAAGGCAGGCGGATCTCAATGCGGATATTGTACACCTGGATTTGTAATGTCATTATCGGCTATGCTTGAATCAAATGATAAACTGACTAGAGATTCAATATTAGAAGGGCTTACAGGGAATCTATGTCGCTGTACAGGTTATGATCAGATTATATCGGCAGCTTTATCAATAGATATTACAAAACACGAAAGCATAGCAAAATTATTTAATTCCAAACATATTATTGATGACCTAAAAAGAGAGGTGATTAAATCTGTCTTTTCTAGTTTTAAGGAAAGCTGGAATGGCATAGAAAGAAAATTTAAATATTTTATACCAACGACTATGTATGAAGCTCTAGAATTTAAGAAAAAAAATAATGTAACCGTTGTTTCAGGTGGAACGGATATTTCCGTCCAGATGAATAAAGGGCGCATAGAGCCAAATTCTGTTTTAAGTTTGACTCATCTGGAAGAAATGGAAAAAATTGAAATTAATAATCGGATTGTTAATATAGGTGCAAAAGTAACATGGACTAAACTGGAAGAAGTTTCTAAAAAGTATTTCCCGCAATTTTATAAGATCATTAAGGTCTTTGCGTCTAAGCAAATTAAAAACGAAGCAACTTTAGCTGGTAATATAGCAAATGGTTCACCAATTGCTGATTCTTTACCTTTTCTATATGTAATTGATTCTGAAGTAGAATTGTCAAGTGTAAAACAAAATAGCAAAAAGATTGAAAAGAGATGGTTAAAGATAAATAATTTTTTTCGTGGATATAAAAAATTAAACATTAGATCAAATGAATTGATAACAAAAGTCCGTTGGAAAATTCCAGAATTTGGTGATATTCTAAAACTATATAAAGTTTCAAAAAGGAAAGATTTAGACATTTCAACTTTTACTGCAGGTATCTTGATTAGTGTAAAAGAAGGTAAGATTCAAAAAGCACGACTTGCTTTTGGTGGAGTTGCTCCGGTAATTTTAAGGCTTCCAAAAGTAGAGACATTTTTGCAAGGTAAGCCTATGGTAGCCAGAATTTTTAAAGAAGCAGGCAGTTTAGCTTGTAATGAAATCAGTCCAATTTCCGATGTGCGTGCTTCTTCAGAATATAGATTGAATTTATCAGCAAATATCTTTCAAAAGTTTTTTTATGAATGGCAGGAAGAAAAAAATAGTAAAAGGGCAGCATGAAAGTAGTTGGGAAAAGTATACCTCATGATTCGGCAATTGGTCATGTCACAGGAGAAGCTCTGTTTGTAGATGACATACCTTCTTCAAGAAACGAGTTAATTATAGATTATATTTCAAGTCCTTTTGCCCATGGAAAAATAAAGAGTATTAATTCAGATGAACTTAGTCAACTTGACGGGATTGTAGGAGTTTTTACTTGTAAAGATATTCCCGGTAAAAATTTATTTGGACCTGTTATTCAGGACGAACCATTTTTGGCAGAAAAAATAGTAGAATATGTAGGTCAGCCTATTGCTATAATTGCTGGTGAATCTCTTAAATCATTGAAAAATGCTAAAAAAAAGGTTCGACTAATAATTGAAGAATTGCCACCGATATTAACAATTGACGAAGCAATTAGTGCTAAAAAATTACTTGGTAGCCCCAGTCAATTTAAAATGGGGGACTTTGAAAAAACTTGGAAGGAGTCTCCTAATAATAGATTAGAAGGGGAATTTATCTGTAATGGCCAAGAACAATTTTATTTAGAATCTCAAAGCGCTATTGCTTGGCCAAGAGAACAAGGAGAAATAATAGTTCATTCTTCAACTCAAAATACTACAGAGATTCAAGAAGTTGTTGCAGAGGCCTTAGGTCTAAGTTTTAATAAAGTGATTTGTGTTTGTAAGCGCATGGGAGGAGCATTTGGAGGAAAGGAGACTCAAGCTGTAATACCGGCAGTTATGGTGTCATTGGTGGCATCAAAGACTAACCGACCCGCAAGAATTGCATATACAAAAGACGATGATATGAGATCTACTGGAAAAAGACATCCTTATAAAATTCATTATAAGGTAGCATTTACTTCATCAGGTAAAATTAAGGGACTGAAGTTTGATATTTTTTCAAACGGTGGAGCCTACTTAGATTTGTCTAAAGCCGTTATGGAAAGAACATTATTTCACTCTGATAACTCTTATTTTATACCAAATCTTATTTTTAATGGATCTGTATGTAAAACTAATTTTCCACCTAATACAGCATTTAGAGGCTTTGGCGGACCTCAAGGTATGGCAAATATTGAAAATGTTATTGAGGAAATAGCAATATATTTAAAAAAAGAACCATTAGATATTCGTCGTAAAAATTGCTATTTAAGAGAGCGGCAAAATGTAACACCATACGGACAGAGGGTTAAAAATCATATTCTTCCAGAAATAATTGATAAGCTTGCAGAAAAATCTGCATATTACAATCGAAAAAAGGAAATTGAAGATTTTAACAAGCATTCAAGTTCATACTTAAAAGGAATTGCATTAACTCCCATGAAATTTGGAATATCTTTTACTACAAAATTCTTAAATCAAGGTAATGCATTAGTTAACATTTATAAAGATGGTACGGTTCAAGTTTCAACTGGAGGTACTGAAATGGGTCAGGGCTTGAACACAAAGGTTAGGCAACTAGTTGCAGAAGAATTAAACATTTCTTTTGAAAATGTTCTGATGATGGAGACTTCAACAGAAAAAAATAATAACACGCCACCAACAGCAGCTTCTGCAGG
>CACGSI010000001.1 GCA_902575715.1 uncultured SAR324 cluster bacterium | reverse complement strand
TTAAAAAAAAAGAAAATCTCGTAATATCTAAAAATAAATCAGATCATAATTCACGTAAAGTTTATAACAAAATTCATATAATTTTAGACTCAGGCCATGGAGGAGGAGACCCCGGAGCCAAAGCTGGATCAAGAAGGACTAAAGATCTAATTTATGAAGATGAGGTTGTGTATGATGTTAGTAAACGCATATCAAAATTGTTAAAAAAATCTGGTGTGGTTGTCCACCCAACACTTTCTGACCCCAATCAAAAAAAACCTGTCAGATTTTTATCTAGCAGACATGATAAAGATGAACAACTACTAGTAACACCTAGATATTCTACAAGAAATGCTAGAATTGGTGCCAACATGAGAGTTTATCTTGTAAACCATATTTTTAAAAAACTGAGGAAACAAAAGGTTCCTGCTGAAAACATATTATTCATTAGCCTCCATGGAGACTCTCTACATTCATCTCTAAGCGGAGTTATGGTGTATTATGCTGATCACCGACTAAGAAGAAGTAGATTTGGACTTAGAAATAATGTTTACCGAAGAATAAAGGAATATAATGCAAGGCTGACGTTTAGAAAAAAAGATAACAAATATTCTGAAAGAATTAGCAAATCATTTGGAAAAATAATTGTTAATGAATTTCAAAGACAAAATCTGAGAACACATAAAGTTTCATCGGCAGTTAGAGGTCATCTTTATAGAAGAGGCAAAAAAACTCTTCCTGCAGTCCTAAGGTATAGCAAGGTGCCAACATCCGTTTTAGTAGAGATAGCAAATCTTAACAATCGTCGTGATCGTAAAGATTTACTGAAATCTAAAACACGTCAAAAAATGGCCGTTGCTATAGCAAATTCTGTTTTCAAAAAATTTACAATTTCAAAAAAACTTCTAGCCCAACGCTAATAAGGTGAATGATGGCTAAAATTCATTCTATTGTTTTTGATCTCGGCAATGTATTAATAGACTGGGACCCTCGCTATCTTTACCGAAAATTATTGCCTTCAGAAACCGAAGTAGAATGGTTTCTTGAAAATATTTGCAATGACGATTGGAACAAAAAACACGATGAGGGTCAAAATTTTAGAGATGGAATCAAGCAACTTTCATATATTTATCCAAAATATTCAGAGCTAATCAAAAACTGGTTTGATCGGTGGGAAGAAATGCTAGGGGGACCATTGGAAGAAACTGTAGAAATATTAGATGAATTGAAAAAAAATGAAATTCCACTTTATATTCTAAGTAACTGGTCGGCAGAAACTTATCCAAAAGCAGAAGCTATGTACGATTTTTTACATTGGTTTGATGGTAAGATAATTTCTGGAGAGGTTGGAAAAATTAAACCAGACCCAGAAATTTTTCATATTCTTACAAAAAAATTTAACTTAAACCCTGAAAATTCTATTTTTATAGATGATAAACTTGTTAATATTAAAGCAGCTAATTTGTTAGGATTTCATGGGATACATTTCCAAAATGCTACATTGCTGAGAAATGATTTAAAAAAATTTAAATTGATATAACTTTAAAAAATACAGAACAATTTGATTTTTAAAGTTTTTTAAGATACTATTTATCTATTTCTTAGCGAAAATAACTGATAATTTTAATTTAATTCCGGATATTTTGAGAAAACTTGTCGTAACAAGTACTGTTTTTTTAACTATTTCTGGAATAGTATTAGCCTACCCCAGACTGTTCCCCTGGGCTGATAAATCTTCAGCAATTTATTTGTTACATCTCTGGGTTGGTTGTTTCTTTTTAGTTATTTTTCCGATTTATTCTTGGGATCATATAAAAAAAAATGTTCAACGACTTAGAAATATTTCTTTTTTAACTGCATCCGGGATTACACAATTTTTAACAGGCTTGGGACTAATTATCTCTGGCATACCATTATTCATTTTCGGCACAGAAATTCTAAGACTTGTGGGTCAAGTCCACCTAATACTAACATTTGTTTTGATAGCAAGCTTGATTTTACATAAATTCTCAAAAAAATAGTCCAAAATATTTATATGACAGTCACTTGTTTCAAATAACCTAATATAAAAAATACAAGATATGACTTTTGAAGAAAATAAAATAAAATTAATGGACACAACTTTGAGGGATGGTGAGCAAACTCAAGGAGTTTCATTCACTTTACCTGAAAAAGCAAATATAGCCAAAACTTTGCTTAAAAAATTGCGAGTTGATCGCATAGAAGTTACCTCAGCAAGAATTTCTGAAGGAGAATTAGGTTCAATACAAAATATAACTTCATGGGCCAATGATAACGGTTTTTTAGATTCTATAGAAGTATTAGGATTCATAGATAAGCAAAAAAGTGTTAATTGGATAAAAGAATCAGGATGTAAAACAATGAATTTGCTAACAAAAGGAAGTGAAAATCATTGTAAAAACCAACTTAAGAAAGATTTAAAACAGCATGTCAAGGACATACGTCAAACTCTTAAATATGCCTTTAAAAATAATCTTAATGTCAACGTATATCTTGAAGATTGGTCAAACGGATACTTCAATAGTCCAAAATATGTCTATGATATGATGAACGCTTTAAAAAATGAAGGAATAAATCATTTCATGCTTCCAGATACTCTTGGGGTATTGTCTCCTGATGAAGTATTTTTAAGTCTTTCAGATATGATTGAGAAACATCCATGGGCTACTTTTGACTTCCACCCTCATAACGATTATGGCCTAGGTGTAGCTAATGTTATGTATGCTGTTAAGGCTGGTGTGAGAAATATACATTGTACAATGAACTGTTTAGGAGAGCGAGCTGGAAACGCTTCTCTTGCCGAAATTGTAGTGACTCTAAAAGACAAACTGGGAATGGAGTTATCGATAGATGAGTCAAATCTTGCCCCGGTTAGTGAAATGATTGAGAGCTTCTCAGGGAAAAGATTACCGGATAATGCACCAATCGTAGGAGAAAATGTATTTACTCAAACTAGTGGTATTCATGCTGACGGAGATAAAAAAGGTAATCTTTATCACAATCCAATTGTTCCGGAGAGGTTTGGCAGAAAGAGAAGTTATGCTCTCGGAAAAATGAGCGGTAAAGCTTCTCTAACTAAAAATCTGGAAATTCTAGGCATACAGTTAGTTGAAGAAAATCTTCAGAAAGTACTTAAAAGAGTTGTAGAACTCGGTGATACAAAAAAAACAATGACGGCCGCAGACTTACCAATGATTATTACTGATGTTCTTGAGACAAGCGAAAGCCAACGCATTGAACTACTTAATTGTTCTATTTCTAGCGAACTTAGTTTGAGAGCTACAGCAACAATACGTATAAAGATTGATTCTGAAGAATACTTAGAAGTAGGAAGTGGTAATGGTGGTTATGATGCATTCATGAGTGCAATAAAAAAAGTCCTAAAAAATGTTAATCTAAATCCACCAGAACTTGTTGATTATCAGATTCGTATTCCAAGAGGAGGAAAAACAAATGCACTCACTGAGGCAATAATTACTTGGGAAGTTGATGGGAAACGTTTACAAACCATCGGAATCGATTCAGATCAGGTCATTGCTGCAGTGAATTCAACTTTAAAAATGCTTAATTTGCAATTAATTCAATCAAAAACACCAAAAAATAGTAAATAATTTTTTGGAAAATTTATAACTTACTACGCATTTCTTTAAATCTGAAATCAATTTATTCATACTGAGATTTTAATAAAATATGAATAAATCTAATTTTTTTCTAAAAATACCAACAATATATTTCCCATTAACGGCAAACCCTATCGGATACCACCATTTGTTGTTAGCCGAAAATATTCTTTGGGATGTCCCAGAAACAAAACTTATTGTTTTCTTAGTATCTAATGGATTTCACCCAGATCCATTCAAGCGTGAACAAATCCCAGAATCAATATCCCGTCTCGATGTTATAGAAGGTGCTATAAAAGATTGGGCTAACCCGGAAAAATCTGTACCTGCAAAACTTGCTTTAAATCATGGAATATTTTTTAAACTAAAAAAAAATAATTGTGCTATTTCCAGAAGTGAATTTTCGTGGCATCGGCCAGTACATTTATTTGAAAATATAAAATTAATTTCTAAATCTCAAAAAGCCCGAATTTTAGTTGGGGCAGACTTGGTTAAAAGAATGTTAAATCCAAAAATTTTTTCAGATAAAGAATTAAATATAATTTCTAAGGAATCGCAATTACAAATTGTACCACGTGATCAAATTGAAATAGAAAATATTTTACAAAGATTAAAAAATGAGAGAAATGTATCGATATCTTTTAGATTGATAAAATGCAATATTTTCCCTAAAGATTTACAAAAGTATTTTTCTCTATCTTCCACAATTATTCGAAAAGCAATTCAAGCTGGTCATAATTTAAAAAATTTTCTTCCATACGCTGCCGAAAAACAAATTTTACGAAAAAGTTTTTATTTGAGGAAAAATTTAGCCACTTACGATAATAGTTTAAAATTAGATGAATTAAATTTATGTTGTTATCAATTAATGACTAAACTGGAAGATTCCGCAAAGCTTTTGCTTCAACTTTTGGGTGAATTGAAAAATAATAATAAACCGCATAAATTTTCAATATTAGAAACAAGTACTGGAGGCAAAATTACTGAAAGTTTCACTTGTCTTCCCGGAGCTTCTAATCACTTTATAGAAGGAAGAATTCTTTATAGTAAAAATTCACAGAAACAATTCTTAGATATTCCTTCAGGCCCAAAATCAAGTGTTTGTCAAAAAATGGCAGAGGACTTAGCCGTAAAAATGAGAACAAGTACAAGGACTGATTGGGCTTTATCTGAAACTGGAATGTTAGGTCCTCCTTCAATAGAAAATAAAAGTTACAAAAGTGGCCAATGTTATCTTGGACTTGCATTTATGAAAGAAGTTAAATATAAATCTTTAAAATTAAACCCTTTTCTAACACGTAAAGAACATCAGTTGCTAGTATCTATAGAAGCTATTAACTGGTTAACTAATATTCTTAAAAAACGTTTTATATAATGAAAATATTATTGAAAAAATTATTATCCTCAAAAGACTTATCTTTTGAGGAATCATATCAAATGATACTATGGATTATGAGTGAAGATGCTATAGCTGTTCAAGCAGCATCAATGTTGGTATTATTACAAGCAAAAGGCGTTAATGTTGACGAAATGGCTGGAGCTGCTCTGGCAATGCGAGAGAAAGCAAAATTTATCTCTGCACCAAAAAATTCAATTGATACGTGTAGTACAGGAGGCAATGGGATCAGTACATTTAATATTTCTACATGTGCAGCAATCATTGCTTCTGCAGCAGGGGCAGTAGTCGCTAAACACGGTAACAAAAGTAATACTAGAAAAAGTGGAAGTGCAGAAGCCCTTGAAGCATTAGGAGTAAATTTATCTTTGGAGTTGAATAAGGTTGAAAAATGTTTGAATGATCTGGGTATTTGCTTTTGTTACGCAATAAATCATCACCCCGCCATGAGATATGCAGGGCCAATTCGTAAGGATTTAGGAGTACCAACAATCTTCAATTTATTAGGCCCCTTAACTAACCCTGCTGGTGCAAAAAATCAACTAATTGGTGTTCCGAACAAAGAATTAACTTTGAAAATTGCTCAAGTTTTAAAACGTCTTGGAAGTAATAGAGTTATGGTTGTTAACGGTCAAGATGGACTTTGTGAATTGACGGTAACTACTTCCACAAATATAGCTGAGTTGAGGAATGGTGAAATAAAGGAATATGTAATTAACCCACTTGATTTAGGATTAACAAAAGGTACATTGGATGATATAAGAATTGATAATCCAGATCATAGTGCTGATATGATAAAAAAAATTTTTGATGGCACAGAAAAAGGAACCGCTAGAGATATTGCTTTAGTTAATGCTGCTGGCGCACTTGTAGTAGCAGGATTATCAAATGATTTGAAAGAAGGGATGGAATTATCTAGAAAAACTTTAGAAAGCGGTAAAGCAGAGGAAAAAATGAAAAAACTTATAAATTACACAAACAAATAATTAAAATTTTCCAAAATTTTTCCCAATTTTATTTAACTTTCTCGATCAATTTTCTTAATTTTTCAGGCTCATCTGTAATAATCCCACTAACTCCACTTTTTATCAGTTCTTTCATTCGATAATTTTCGTTTATAGTATATGGAAAAATTTTATAACCTGCTGCTTTAAGTTCAAGAATCAAACTTTCTGTTAAAAAACTTGAATTGGGATGAAAAGAATATGCTTTGGCACGCCTACAAATTGAGAGTATTAATTCTTTATTTTGAAAAACATCTAGTAAAGGAGCTAGTCGAATAAAATTTAATTTGTTACTTTTTTTACAAAAATTTTGTATCCTACTAAAAAAAGAGTGCTCAAAACTTGAAATTATAACTTCGTCTTCCATTTTTAATCTTTCAATAAGTTTACAAACCTGAATCTCAATTGCATCAATAGGTTCTGAAATTTCAAAACTTTCCGGTTTTATTTCTATGTTTACATTAATTCTTCCCTTGATTAAATCTAATGTCTCTTCTAAAGTTGGGATTTTTTCACCTTTAAATTCTTTATTAAACCAACTACCAGCATCTAATTTTTTTAATTCAGAAATTGAAAAATCTGCAACTAATCCTTCTCCATCCGTAGTTCTATCAAGATTTTTGTCATGAATCACCACAGGGACTCTATCTCTTGAAAGGGATACGTCTAATTCAATCATGTCTGCTTTAACCTCAATAGCTGCCTCGAAAGCACAAAAAGTATTCTCAGGAAAAGAACTCCTGTATCCTCTATGCGCGATAACCCAAGGTCTATTTTTCTTTTCAAGTAAATTAATTTTTTCCATTATTTGACAACTTAATTATATGGGTATAAGATGGGTATGTAGTTGTTTCAATAATAATTAATTTTTAAAAAATTCTACAGACTAAAATGTTTAAATTCAAAGATATATCAGATGACGAAAAATTCCAAAGTCAGGAATATTTTTTGACTACAAAAGAATTTTTTGAAAAAAGACGAACATCAAAACGTCCATACGTTTTTGATTTGCGAAAAAGCGAAGCATTTGAAGAAGAAAATATTCCAGGTTCGCATAACATTCCGATGGAACACTTTGAATCCTCAATATATCAAATGCCTTTCCAAGGAGACATTTTTCTATATGGGAGCAAAGACGGTGAGGCCATTACTGCTTCAGAAATTCTGTTCGATAACGGTTTCGATACTTTTAAGTATACAGATTCTTTTAGTGATCTAGTTAAAGATATTGATAATTCTTTTATAGAAATTACAGACGATGCCCTCAACTACTTAAAAGAACATATAAACTCTTCCGACAAAATAAATGTTTTGAAGGTTTTGATTGAACCAACATCACCATTAAAAGCAAATTATAACTACAGTTTTGAGAATTTTCAAAAAGAAGGAAATATTTGTTTAGATTTTGATCCTATAAAAGTTTGCATTGAAAGGAAAAATTTTTCCTATGTAGAAGGGACAATTATAGAAATTAATAATGAGGGGAATCTAGAAGTTAGAAATCCAAACCTTTCTATAAGTAAGCTAAGTGGTCCACTAGAAGAACAAATACAAACCTTACTAGATGAACAAGTAAATCCAATGCTTGCATCTCATGGAGGTAATGTTATGTTGGAAGGCGTCAAGGATAACTCTGCTTATCTACGCTTTGGAGGAGGATGCCAGGGTTGTAGTATGATAGATACAACTGTAAAGCAAGGAGTAGAAGTAATGCTAAAAGAATCTATTCCTGGATTAAACGGTGTTTTCGATATAACAGATCATTCCGAAGGGGATTCTCCATTCTACAAAGAATAGAAAAATATTTTTTATCGATTAGAAAAAAAACGTAATTTTTGTTTATTTTTTGTACATAAATTATTCATAATTCGCTGTTCAAATTTTTTGCCTCCTGAATTAAGTCTAAATTTTCTAATATTTCAGATGAAATTTTGTCTTTCAATTTTTGATCAACACATTCCTTTGCATGTTTGATTGCATTCCTTAAAGAATAAGTTTTTGAATTACCATGACAAATAATAATAACTCCATTTACTCCTAAAAGTGGAGCGCCTCCAACCTCAGTGTAATCTGCTCTTTCCCTAAGGGCCGCAAATGGCTCCTTCATTGCAAAATATCCCAATTTTGGGATCAATTTACCTTTAATTTCTTCACTTAAAATAGTTCGCACAAAATCAAAAGTACCTTCAGCAACTTTAAGAGCAATGTTCCCAATAAACCCATCGCAAACAACTACATCCGCAAGATCTTTAAACATTGCTTTTCCCTCTATATTACCTGTGAAGTTGAGGGTACTTTGTTTAAGGAGTCCATAGGTTTCTTTGAGCTCATGATATCCTTTGCCTTCTTCTTCTCCATTGTTTAATAGTGCTACACGTGGAAAATCTAAATTTAAATAGTTTCGCGCATAAGCGTCACCCATCAAGGCAAATTGAAGCAAATATAGAGGTTTACAATCAGTATTAGCTCCAATATCGATCAAGACAAATGGATTTTTTCGATGAATTGAAGGCATAAGAGTAGCAATTGCTGGTCTTTCTATTCCTTCTATGGACTTGAGCACAAACTTTGCTACAGCCATAGATGCACCTGTATTCCCAGCACTAACAACAGCTTCAGCATCTCCTGACTTAATCAAGTCTACAGCAACCCTAATTGATGAATCTTTTTTTTGACGTAAGGATATGGCAGGGGATTCGTCCATTTCCACTATCTCAGTAGAATTAACGATCCTCAATTTTTGATTATCAAATTCGTAAACTTTTAGTACTTTAATGATTTCTTTCTCTGAACCAACTAAAACTACCTCAATATCAAAATCATTCACAGCTTCTACTGCAGCTTTAACTTTAACAGCTATTGGAGTATCTCCTCCCATTGCGTCAACTGCAATTGCCATATTTATTTCTGATAAGTTTTTGGTGAGTATTATTGAAAAGACAAGAAATTAAGAGGCTTCAACTACTACAACCTCGACACCTTTGTAGTATCCACACTCAGGACAAACTCTGTGTGGACGGATTAATGAATCACAATTACTACACTTTGATAGTGCATATTCCTTGATTTTTATATGTCCTCGTCTGTGATCACGCTTGCTTCGTGAGATTTTTCTTCTTGGAACAGCCATGGTCTTATTAAGTCGTTTATAGTCTAATCTATTTTCTTATTATTTTACTATTCTCAAATAAACAAAAATTCAACTCGCAAACAAAAATGTTATATTGATTGAGTTCGAATCTAGCGAAAAAATTATCATTAAATTTTATGCTTCAGCTGCATTGATTTCTTCCAGTGTTCTAGCAGTAGAAAGTGGATCTTTTGCTTCCTCAATTATCGGGTATTCCTCACACTTTTCTTCGTTTAGGGCAGTATAACTTTCCCACTTTTCAGGAACATCCACATCTGCATATATTGCCTCTACAGGACATTCTTCTACACATGCATTACAATCAATGCATGTCTCAGGGTTAATATATAACATTGTAGGACCTTCATGAAAGGCCTCCACTGGACAAACTTCTACACAATCTGTATACTTGCAATTATCACAGTTAGGTGTTACAACATAAGTCATTGACAAATCCTTTAAAAAAATTCAAGTTTTTATTAATTATTTTACCAACATGCCAATTCTATACCCTAACTATAAAACTAAATTTCAACAATCAATTTTCTCATATTCACATTTATAAAACAAGCTTTTTCGCTTTAATATTTCCTCAAGTAAACTATTCATATCTTAATGGGTCTACAGGATTTAATCTTGATGCTTTAGTAGCAGGATATAAAGTCACCAAGATGCAAATTAAAAAAGACGCAAATGTAGCCCATGAAACATCATACCAATCTATAAGAACAGGGATCTTATTCCCGCCAGGATATACTCCTGGAGGGATATCAATTATTTCGAATGTCATTATTATCCAACAAAAAATTAAACCTAAAATAACTCCAAAAAATGTCCCTAAAGAACCAATCACCAAACCTTGATAAAAGAAAATTCTACGTATCCCGTTATCATTTACACCCAATGCTTTTAGAATTGCTATTTCTCTGGATTTTTCTAAAACAAGCATTATTAGAGAACTAATAATATTAAATGCAGCAACCACTATAATAAGAGAAAGGATTAGAAATAATCCTAATTTTTCAAGTTTCATTACCTGAAAAAGGCTTTTGTTTTCATCAGCCCAATTACCGATTATATAGTTACCACTAATCTTAGCCAAATCCTCTGCAACTTGAGGAGCTTTTTCTGGATTGCTTATCCTTACCCCCAAACCTGTAATTTTATTTTTCATCAAAAAAATTTTTTGTAATAGCTTATAATCAATGAAAGCTAAAACTTCATCGTAACCAGAAATCCCTGATTCAAAAATTCCTACTACTTCCAATTTTTTTACCCGAGGGACATCACCAATCGGAGTCATTCTCAGCTCGGAAGAAATTATTTTTATAGAATCACCGACATCAACTTCTAATTGTTTTGCTAGCTTGGCGCCCAAAATAATTCCATCTCTAAGACTTTTTTTTTCAACATTTGAAATTGAAAGCCTTTCAAGTAATCTTTTTGAAATTTTTTTTTGATCTTCCTCAGAGGGTGTAAAACCATAAACTCCCTCTCGTAAATATAAACTGATGTTGGTAACATCCTTTTCTGTTAGAGGATCTATTCCCCTTAGTAAAGCCCCTTTAGGTTGTTTTTTGCCCGTTAACATAGTTTGTTTAAAAATATATGGGGCTACCCCCTTAACCTTTGGATGCTTCGACAAACTTTTTTGAAGTTCAAAAAAGTCCGTCATTGAATCATCCCAAGAGAAGACTGTGATATGCGGCAAAGATCCTGTAACTGCATTCCGCAAATTAGTTCGGAAACCATTCATAACCGAAGTAGATACTATGAGGGCAATTACCCCCAATGCCACACCAGATATAGATATCCAGGTAATAACTGAAATTGATCTATCACTTCTAGGAGACAAAAGATAACGTTTTGCAATAAAAGTCTCGTACCCCATAAACTAGTTATTCATTTTTTTTCTAATAAATTTAACAGCATATGTAAAAGCCTCATTAATATTTTCTAGATTTTTTAAACCCGCCTGAGCCATATCATCCTTGCCTCCCCCCTTACCACCAGCTAGTTTTGCAATCTCATTAACCAATTCCCCTGCCTTAAATCCTCTTTGGACTAAATCATTTGTAACTATGCAAAGCATTGTAAATTTACCAGAAATTGATGCGACTAGCCACGCTACACCCGAATTCATTTCTTTTTGAAGTGCTATACCAATTTTTCTAAGAGTATCAGAAGAATCAACCTCAAGCAGTTTTGTCAGAACTAATACTCCATTTACATCTTCTGCATCTTTAATTATATCTGAAATATTTCCTATGAATTTTTGGCTTCGTAATTCTTTTAATTCTCTTTCTAAAATTTTTTTTTCTTCAGCCAGTTTTTTTACCATTTCAGGAACTTGATAATCTGGGACATTCATTAACTGACGAAGAGAACGTACTACTCTACTATGCTCTTGGTTCATCGCTTCAGCTTTAAGTCCTGTAATAGCAACTATTCTTCTTACACCCGAAGAAATAGCTTCTTCTGATTGCAGCCTAAATTGGCCAATTTGTCCAGTAGATTTGACATGACAACCACCACAAAGTTCTTCTGAAAAATCAGATATTTTCACAACACGAACAAAATCACCATATTTTTCACCAAATAGTGCTGTAATTCCTGAATCAATGGCATTTTTAAATGGTGTTTCATAAATATACGTAGAAATATTTTCACGAATCACAGCATTGACAATATTTTCAATTTCATCTAGTTGAGTATTTTTGACTTTTTCAAAATGCGTGAAGTCAAAACGCAACATTTCTGAATTTACTAGGGAGCCTGCCTGATTTACGTGTTCTCCTAAAACTTGTTTTAAAGCCTCGTGCATAAGATGTGCAGCCGTATGATTATTTGTAGTCTTTAAACGAGCAGATTCATCTATAGAAGCATAAACTAGGGAATTATCTAGTAGTTTATCCTTATCAACTGCATCAAAAACGTTACAGAAATGGACAATTGAATCCCCTTGCTTTTGTACATCAACAACTCTCCATTTATTACCATTTTGCTCCAAAGTTCCCAAATCACTAGCTTGTCCCCCTGATTCAGCATAAAATGGAGTTTTGTCCAAAATGATCTTCAATTGAGCATCATTTTCAAATGAATATCTCCGTAAATTAGATTCGGTACTAAATAGCTCATAGCCCACGAATTTAGAGTCCGGTCCAGGAGAAACTTCTATCCATTTGTTCAATGTCACTTTAAATTTTCTAGTCTCACGAGCTCGTTTTTGTTGTTGCTGCATAAGTTCTTCGAATTCACTTTCGTCCATACCAATTCCTCTTTCTTCACATAATAACCTTGTTAAATCTGGAGGGAATCCAAAAGTATCATATAGTTTAAAGACATTCTCGCCAGATAGATTTTTTAGTGAATTTGTTTCATGGTTTGAAATCATTTTTTCAAATATATCAAGCCCTCTATCAAGAGTTTTCCCAAAACTTGTCTCTTCTGCTTTTATTACATTCTCAACATGTTCTTGCTGTTTTTTAATTTCTGGAAAAGCTTTACCCATTACTTCAACAAGAACAGGAACCAATTTATAAATAAATGGTTCGTGCATATTTAAAACTCGTCCGTATCTAGTAGCTCGCCTTAACATCCTTCTCAAAACGTAACCTCTACCTTCATTAGAAGGGAAAGCACCATCAGCAATAGCAAAACCAAGAGACCTAATATGATCAGCTAAGACTCGGAAAGCTACACCTTCTTTTTCTCCAGTATCTGCTTTTTTTGTTACATCACTAATTCTATTTAGAATTGGAGTAAATAAATCGGTACTATAATTAGAATCTACGCCTTGGATAACTCGACATATCCTTTCTAGACCCATACCAGTATCAACATGCTTTGCAGGAAGTGATTCCAAATGTCCATCTGGGAAACGTTGATACTGAATAAAAACCAAATTCCACAATTCAACAAAGCGCCAGCATTCTTCTAGGTTAACAGAACAATTATGTTTTTTCTCAAAAGGACATGTTCCTTTTCCTAAATCTATATGCAACTCAGAACAAGGTCCACAAGGGCCTATATCTCCCATTTCCCAAAAATTATCTTTTTTGTCGAATCTCAATATTTGGTTAGGATTTATATCCGTATTATTCCTCCAAAATTTTTCAGCTTCTTCATCGGGGGCAACTCCTTCTCCGCCTTCAAAAACTGTTGCCCAAAATTTCCCTTTTTCTAAACCCCATACTTCTGTCATGAGTTCCCACGCCCATTCAATGGCTTCTTCTTTAAAATAATCTCCAAAAGACCAATTACCAAGCATTTCAAAAAAAGTGTGGTGATAATTATCATGCCCTACATCTTCGAGATCGTTATGTTTGCCGCTAGCTCTTATACATTTTTGTGAGTTTGTAGCCCTATTATATTCTCTTGACCCTGTGCCCAGAAAAACTTCTTTAAATTGTGCCATACCAGAATTTGAAAACAGCAAAGTCGGGTCATCGTTTGGAACTACTGGAGCGCTCCTTACAAATCTATGTTCACGTTCTTCAAAAAATGAGATAAAATCGTGTCGAATTTCATTTGAGTTTTTCATGATCCACCATGAAATTATGATTGATTATTTTATAGTAAAAGCTTCAGGGTAGGACTTATAATTGTTTTTGGAAGAACATCATTCTTTGGTGCCCATATTAATAGCAAAATTAGCAAAAATATTTTTTTACTTTATCTCGCCATAAATTCTACAACAAGGTGATCCTCTACTTCAATAGGAATTTCTTCTCTTTCAGGAACATGCAAAAGAGTCCCTGAAAAGTTCTTGACATCACGTTGGATATAGCCTAATTTTTGTTCAAAAAAATTGTACCAATCTTTGTATCTATCAATTTTTAGGCTCTTTTCCCTCAATTGAACAATATCTCCTGGATTTAACTGATAACTTGGCTTATTGACCTTCTTCCCATTTACAATAAAATGACTATGAACTACCATTTGTCTGGCCGCCCGTAAAGTACCGGCAAAACCCATACGATAGACCATATTGTCTAAACGAGTTTCTAGAGTTTGCACGAGAGCAACGTTAGTTTGTTTTTTAGTTTTTGCTGCCTTTTCGTAATATCGACGCATCTGCTTAGAACGAATTCCATAGAATGCCTTTAATTTCTGAGTTTCTTTCAACTGTAGCCCATATGGAGACATTTTAGTTTGTCTACCAGCACCATGTTGACCCGGGCGATTTGGTCGACGACTCAAAGTTAATGCAGCACTTGGACTGCCAATTAAGTTAACTCCCAGAGCACGGCAAAGTTTGTTTTTTATAGTAGATTTTCCCGGCATTTTATATTTAAGAAATTATCAAATAAATCTTGTATTCCCATAATTTAATATTTTTTTAATCAAATTTATTGATTTTTAAAAATCATCATTAAAGATGGGGTTAAATACTTTCCTAATAAACATAAAAGATTGTCTATCAAAAATTTTATTTTGTCAATTTAAAACTTAAATATAATTAAAAAATTAATGGGTTTCGTAGAAATTATTTTTGACAAATAACGTAATAATATTAGACTACTTTGCAAAATAATTTAGTTAGAAATTAAAATGAATATTCCAAGCGTCAGGTTAAAATCAATTTCTTAAAGTTCAAAATATTTTTTTAGATTTCAGAGAGACAACCCTTTCCACAGACTGTCATGTTCACCCTAAAAAATAGTTAATTTTGCTAAAAATAATTTGGTGACAATAACTGACTTGCCTTAGGTTTATTTAAAATATTAAGATATCTAATTATAAACTAATTGAAACAAGATAGCTTAATATAAAAACAATGGAAACATTATATTCAGGTGGTTTAATTTTTGATGAAACTGGCAACTTAAAAGAAAATCATGGAATACTTGTAGTGGAAGAAAAGATTTCTAAAATAAAACCAATTTCTTATTTTGAGGGCTTTAATGGCAAAAAAATCGATACTTCTGGTTGCACTATTTTGCCTGGATTAATAGACTGTCATGTTCATTTGGTTTATAGTGGAGAAGCTGATCCTAAATCACATTTATTAAAATTGAAGCCGGGCCAAATCGTTATGAATGCTTTAGATAATGCTCAAAAAACTTTAAGAAATGGAGTCACTTCAATCAGAGATTTAGGTGGTCGGGATTATCTGGAATTTTCTGTTAGAGATGCCTGTAATTCTGGAAAACAATTAGGCCCTACAGTTCTAGCTGCAGGTAAAATGATTTGTATGACGGGTGGACATGGGAATGCTTTTGGTAGAATTGCAGATGGTTCAAATGAGGTCCTAAAAGCAGTCCGCGAACAAATACATGCAGGGTCTGACGTTATAAAATTAATGGCAACTGGTGGTGTCATGACTCCAGGTGTAGACCCAGAGGATGCTCATTATACCGAAGAAGAATTGAAAACTGGGGTAAATGAAGGACATCGTTTTAAAAGGAAATGTGCAAGCCATGCACAAGGTGCCGCAGGAATTTTAAATGCAGTAAGAGCGGGAATAGATTCCATTGAACATGGTATATTCCTTAATCATGAATGTCTTGAAACAATGCTAGAGAAAAATACATTTTTAGTTCCAACTTTATCCGCAGTAAATAATATATTTATTAATAAAGACAATGGTATCCCAGACTTTATAGTAGAGAAGACTCTCCGAATTAGAGAAAACCACCATAAATCAATTAAAATGTTTTATGAAGCAGGAGGAAAAATAGCAATGGGAACTGATGCAGGTACTCCTTTCAATTTACATGGGAAAAATTTACAAGAATTAAAATTCATGAATGATCTTGGAATTTCAAGCAAAGATGCAATAAAAATTTCAACTTTGAATGGGGCAGATTTGATGGGTTTATCGGACAGGGGTAAAATTAGAGAAGGATATTTTGCTGATATGTTAGTTGTGAATGGTAATCCATTAGAAGATATTAGAGCTATTTCTAATAGTTGTAATCATCATACAGTAATAAAAAATGGTATTATCGTTAAGAACTAATTTCATTGCTTAAGGATAAGAATGAAAATGATAAATGAAATAGAAAATTTGCATGGCGAAATGACAGCGTGGCGAAAAGATATTCACAAATATCCTGAATTAAAATTTGAAGAATTTAGGACATCTGAACTAGTATCAACAAAACTAAATGAATTTGGAATAGAAGTTCATAGGGGCTTTGCTAAAACTGGTGTCGTCGGAAGGATAAGTAACGGCAAAGGCCCCTCAATTGGACTCCGAGCAGATATGGATGCGCTTCCATTACAAGAAAAAAATTTGTTTGACCACAAATCATGCAATCATGGGATCATGCATGCTTGTGGTCATGATGGGCATACTGCTATGTTACTTGGAGCTGCTAAATATTTATCTGTAAGTAGAAATTTTAAAGGAACAGTGAATTTTATTTTTCAACCTGCAGAGGAAGGTGGTGGTGGCGGAGAAGTTATGATAAAAGATGGTTTGTTTGAAAAATTTCCCATGGATTCTGTATATGGATTGCATAACTGGCCAAACATTCCTGCTGGTATTTTTGGAATTGGTGCTGGCCCTATTATGGCAGCGGCCGACACATTTGATTTAACAATAAATGGTAAAGGCGGACACGCCGCAATGCCTGACCAATGCATAGATCCTATTTTTATAGCTTCTCAAGTATTAAGTGCTTTTCAAGCTATTCCAAGCCGAGAAACTCATCCTTTAGATTCGGTGGTTATAAGTATTACCAAAATTCAGGCGGGTGATACCTATAATATTATTCCAGATAGTGTAAAAATGAGTGGAACAGTTCGAACATTTATTAAGGATACACAAAATCATACTCTAGAAAATATCAGACGTATTGCTAATGGAATTTGTAAAAGTTTTGGAGCTACTTGTGAATTAAAATTTTTTTATGGCTATCCAGCTACAGTAAACTCTATTAAAGAAACTGATATATCATCAAATACTGTTTTAGAATTATTTGGAGAGGAAAAACTAATCCGCAATCCTAAACCCAGTATGGGATCAGAAGACTTCGCATATATGCTTGAAGAAAAACCTGGATGTTATGTATGGTTGGGAGTTGGCCCCTCGGCAAATGAAGAAGGTTGTATGCTTCACAGCTCAAGTTACGATTTTAACGATGAAGTACTTTCAATTGGCGCTAGTTATTGGGCAAAGCTAGTAGAAAATACTCTTAGTTAATAAAATAATCTAATAAAAATGCTATGGAAATAAAAGGAAAAATAAAAAAAATTTCAGAAACTGTAGAAATTTCTGATCGTTTTCGAAAAAGAGAATTTATAATTGAATATTCTAATAATCCTGAATATCCTCAAGTAATTCAATTTGAAATGATACAAGACAGGTGTGAGATTCTGGATCAATTTAAAGAAGGACAACAAGTAGAAATTTTCTTTGATTTAAAAGGCCGTGAATGGACTAGTCCTCAAGGAGAAATAAAATACTTTAATACACTCCAAGCATGGAAAATTGTCTCCAATGAATTAAAAGAAGATACTACTTCCACAATTAAAAATTATGAAGATAAAGACAAATTAGATAATCAAGAAAAACCAGAGTGGTTAGATGATGAAAATATGGATGATTTACCTTTTTAGAACAATCAATTATCAAATAAGATTTAATTAAAATATATAATAATTATGTTAGTAATTTTACATCCAAATACCCAAGAATCATCTAAAGAATATAAAAATACTTGGGATCACCTTTCCGGGCTAAAAGAAATAATTTTGAAAAAGCACAAAGTACAAGGTAAAGGTCAAAATTTAACTGAGATATATTTAATAGGGAACACCTCAAAAATTAATCAAGAAGAAATAGAATCTCTTCCAGCTGTTGAGCGAGTTGTTAGGATTTCGCATGACTTTAGAATACTTGGGCGCCATTCTAAAGAAACAGACTCAATCGATTTCGAATATAACGGTATTCGTTTCAATCAAGAATGCTTACATATATTTGCGGGATTATGTGCAGTAGATAATCATAAAAATGTAAAAATTATGATGCAATCTCTCCAAAAGGAAGGCCAGAAATGTACAAGAATGGGCGCTTATAAACCGAGAACTAATCCCTACTCTTTTCAGGGACATGGTAAATCATGCTTAAACTATGTTTTTGATCTAGCTGGAGAACACGATATCAAAGTAATAGCAATGGAAGTGACTCATGAGTCTCACATAGAAGAAATAAATGATTCGCTTGAAAAACTAAGACAACCAACTGGAGTAATATTACAAATTGGGACAAGAAATACACAAAATTTTGAATTACTTAAAGCTGTAGGAAGACAACACAAGTACCCAGTCCTGCTAAAAAGAGGATTTGGTATATCTCTTAATGAATCGCTTAATGCCGCAGAATACCTTGCTAGTGAGGGGAATAACCAAGTAATTTTTTGTTTGAGGGGTATGAAAACTTCATTCAACTCTCCCCATAGAAATATGGTAGATTTCGCACACTTACCCATTGTAAAACGGTTAACAAAAATGCCTGTTTGTATTGATCCTTCTCACTCAGTAGGGACAAGAGAAATGTCTCCTGACGGAATTTTAGATGTTTTACATTCAACTTCTCAGGGAATTGTAGCTGGAGCAAATATGGTATTAGTAGATTTTCATCCATCTCCTAAAGAAGCTCTTGTAGATGGACCGCAAGCTCTCCATCTTAATGAGTTAGGAAAGTTTATAGATGATGTTAAAATCTCTCGTGAAGCATATAAAAAAAGAGTCTCACTTTGGAGCAAATAATAAAATTAACTCTTAATAATTTTAAAAATTTCAATTGCGATTAAAATTTCTAGCTTCTTCCCTGCCTTTCTCTTCATCTACAAAATAAAATAATGCTGCACCAATTATAAAAAGTATTACGATTGAACCAATACTCAATCGTGAAGATAGTCTTCCAACTTCTAAAAGTTGTTCTTCTGAAGGAGATTCTGGCATAAGAATTCTTCTCGCCAAAAGACCCACTACTCCTATCAGAGCAGGTCCAATAATTGCTGCAAATTTTCCAAGCATATTGTAAAATCCAAAAAACTCTGCAACCTGATTTTTTGGAATTATCCTAGAATAATAAGAACGGCTTAAAGCCTGGATTCCTCCTTGAACAAGACCTATCACTACAGCTAAAAGATAAAACTCATATTTTTCTCTCATCGTCATTCCCCAAATAGTAACACAAATATATATCCCAATAGCCAAAAAAATTGATCTTCTCACTCCCCACCTCTCACCTAAATAACCAAAGACCAAAGCTGACGGGAAACCAACAAATTGAACTATTAATAATGCTACAATGAGATCATTCGAATCAAATCCAATAGAAATACCATAATCAACAGCCATTTTTACTATTGTATCGACACCATCAATATAAAACCAGTAAGCAAACAAAAATATTAACACCGTTTTTAATTGACGAATTTCTTTAAAAGTTTTTAATAATTGATTTATTCCCTCAACCACACTATTACCTATGCTTTTACCTTTTACATTTTTTGGTTCATTGACCCAAGCAATAGTAAAAAATGTAAATATTCCCCACCAAATAGCTACACTGACAAATGACCACCGCACTGCTTCACTTGCATCTGCAAGTCCAAAAAATTTTGGTTGTAATGTCATGAAAACGTTTAGTAAAAAAAGTATACCTCCCCCCAAATATCCCATCGCATAACCAAAACTAGAAATGGCGTCAACTTTATCTTCATTAGCTATGCCTGGCAGAAGTGCATCATAAAAAATATTTGAACCTGAGAAGCCAATAACTCCTAAAATATATACAAATACAGCCATTAACCAATCTCCCTTTTCAACTAAATATAATCCGGCTGTCATTAAAACACCTATATATGCAAATAAGATCAAAAATTTTTTCTTTAGAGAACCCTTATCAGCTATAGCCCCAAGAAAAGGTGCCATTAAAGCAACAATAAGACTCGCCAAAGAATTCCCAAAACCAAGCATGGCAGTACTTTGATTAACATCTGCACCGAAACTCCAATATTTTTTAAAAAAAATTGGAAAAAAACCAGCCATTACTGTAGTAGCAAACGCCGAATTAGCCCAATCATACATTGCCCAACCCCATATTGATTTTCGTTCTTTAGTCATTTTCATCATCATAATTTTTTTAGTTTACCTCAGAAGGTTCTGGCGAATCCAAATTAGCTTTTACTTTTTCCTTTATTAGTTTAGAAATTTCCAAAGCCTCTTCATTTGTCATTTCAATTGCAGTAACTTGGTGCATTCTTCCATCCACTGATTTTATTGCCAATAAAATTCCTGTGGGACAAGTTCCGATTTCCAGTTCCATTTTAACCATAATTTTCTCCAACGAACTTAATTAGGAAAGGTATTTTTATATACTGGATTCTGAACAGATTATCTTTTATCTACAAGCTTAAACGTTAGATTAATTCAATTCTTTGAGAAATTTTTTGTATTCTGTTATGGTTGTATTGTTTTTATACAAATATGTCTAAGGGGAATGCAAATTAATGGGAAATTTTTTTTATATAATTTATTTAAACTCGAATTTCATTGAAGGGATCTGTCTTACTAAAAATAATAAAAATTTCAAAATAACTAATGATATAATTAATTTTGTAAAAAAAAATACCGAAATCAAAGATAACGAAATCGTAACAGGAGTCCCTAGCTGGATAAAAACTTTAGAAATTTTTTTAGATACACAAAAATGGAAGGATCATCCAATAGCATTTATTCTTCCTTCGGAAGAAATAATTTTTAGAAAAATAAATTTCCCTTTTCAAGATAAAAAGAAAGTCGAGCAAGCACTTCCATTTGAACTTAAAGAAGAATTGATTTTCAATCTATCTGACTCAAAATATAGTACAAAAGTCCAGCCTCTTCCAGAGCAAAAATCTGAAGCAATTGTTTTACTTATCGAGCAAGAACGATTAAAGCAACTTCAAAAAATTTGTTTTGATAGAGATCTCTTAATAAGAAACGTTGATTGCTCCTCCTACGCTCTTTTTAGATCAAAATTTTTATTTAATTCTTCAAAAAATTTTCTTAACGATTTCTATCAGGTTTATTTAGGCAGTGATGAAGCATTTGTGAATACTATACAAAACGGTAGTATCAAAGAAATTAAAATTTTTCCTAATCGCATACCAGAGATTCTCCAGAAAAATTTTTTAGGTGAAGAAAGATCATTACATACATTTATTAGTGAATTTGTTCAAGAATCTGATGACAATAAAACTAAAAAATCTAAATTCTCTGATGCCTATTTAGAACTCAAAGAAGAAATCAAATGGTTATGCAATCAGTTCACATTACATTTAAAGATCAAAAATTTTAATTCAGAAAGTAAAATTGAGACTTATGGAGTTTTTGGACCATTAATTAAGTGGAATGGATTATTATTTAATAAAAGGACTTTCCCTCTTCCTGAATTGTCAACATTTGCTGAAAGATGTAAAATTAAATATACCAATTCAGATTCTTTTGAAAAAAAATTAAATCCAGAAACTTTTAATAAAAATAAATTAAATAATGCCCCAAATACTCTTCAAGAATTGATGGAGGAGGCAAAGCAAAGAGAAACATCAAATGAAAAAACTACTATTTTTTCTAAAGTACCAAAAAATAATTTTACTAAAAATCAATTTGATGATCCTAAATTAGAAAGTAGTATCGAATCCGTAAATCCAAAAGATTCAATATTATCACTTATTGAACGAAAACATTGGGGTATACTCGGGGACCTTCGCAAAAAAAGCGAGATTTTTTTCCAGCCGCATATTTTGAGTCTTTATCATGAAAGTACGCCTTGGAGAATTTTTTTAAAAAGAAATAAAGTAAGCGTTACTATTTCTGGAATTATTTTTATAATAATTGTATCAAGTTTTTTTTTGCAAAAGATCACAAAATACAACCTTCTGAAAAATGAAGTTTATTTTTCAGAAATCAAAGCTAAATCTGAATTGAAAAAAGCCTTACCCGAAATATCAAATACCAATATAGATGAAATGCTAAATCAACTTAGAGAAAAAATAAATAATCGCAAATATACTATTGAAAGTAGTAAAAAATTTGAAAAAAGAGAATATGAAAATTTAAATTTACTAAAAAATATATCTATTATGTTAGACAAAGATGCAATATTTCAAGTAGATAGCATTGAGTTAACTCCTGATAGATTTTCAATAAGTGGAACTATTGATAGCTACGAAAGATTACAAATTTTTAAAAAGAGATTAGAAGAAATTGATTATTTTTTTGGTAAAAGAATTATAGAAAACAACAGAAAAAGCCCTAATGGTATCATTTTCAGAATTTTGATTGAGTTTTAATAATAAAAAAATGTATAAAAAACAAAAGTCAAAAAAAAAATTTTCAAATAAAAATAAATATAAAACTATTCTCTCTGAAAAAGGATACTACTCTCAACCCACAATTCACAGCAACAAACTTGTATTTGTTTGTGAAAATGATTTATGGGAAACTACAATTGATGGAGGTGACGCCCGACGCTTGACAACCTCAATAACCGAAATAAAGTCTCCTTTTTTTTCTCCGGATGGACAATTTATTTGTTGTTCTACAAAAGAAGAAGGCGAACATGATGTATACTTAATGGATTCAAAAGGTGGACCGCTTCAAAGATTAACTTGGTTAAACACAGTTTCGAGTATAATAGGTTGGTCAAATAAAGGAGATAAAATAATTTTTAGAAGTTCACACGAAGCTATTCATAGTAAAGGATCTGATGCCTTGTTATATGAAGTAGACATAACTGGTGGACCCGTTGAAGTATTACCATTGGGGCCCGCAATGACTATCTCTAGACAACACAAAGGAAATAAATCAATAGTACTTGGACGCAATTGCATCAATAATTCTCGTTGGAAACGTTACAGAGGAGGGATGATTGGGGAAATTTGGGTCGATAAAAATAATACGGGATATTTTAAACGTTTGCTTAAAAATCTAAAAGGGAATCCTGTTCACCCATTTTGGCAGGGAGAACGCCTTTGGTTTATTTCTGATCACAAAGGTATCGGTAATTTATTTTCGTGTACCAATGATGGAAAGGACATACGCCAGGAAACATTCCAAAAAAAATATTATGTTCGCACTCCTACATCAGATGGAAAAACAATTGTTTATCATGTGGGAGGAGAGTTGTGGAAAATTGATCCGAATGAAAAATCTACCCCATCAAGAGAAACACTAATTCAAATACAATTTCGTTCTTCAAAGTCTCAATTACAGCGTCGTTTCTATTTTGGTAATAATTTCTGGGAAGAAAAGGCTATACATCCCAAAGGTCATGAAATAGCTCTAACTGTGAGGGGAAGATTGTTTTCAATGCCACTTTGGGAAGAAGCTGTTAAGCAACATGGAATTAGAAATGGAGTAAGATACAGACTCCCTTGTTGGTTATCAAATGGGAACTTAGCAGTAATTTCAGATGCATATGCTTCAGATGAAAAAAGTAATAAACGATCTTCAATGGGAGAGTTTTTAGAAATTTTCAAACCTACACCATCAGAAAATCCTTTAATTTCAAAAAAACTTCCAGAAGGAAGAATTCAAGAAATGCGTCCATCTCCAAGTTACGAGCATCTAGCATTTACTACTAGCAGAATGGATATTTATTTTATAATTGTTAATTCGGGTCGCATTTATAAAATTGATAATTCAAAATATAGAGAGATTAGTAATTTAACTTTTTCTCCCGATGGGAAATGGTTAGCTTTTACAAAATATTTAAGTTTGGAATTATCAGCAATTTTCTTAGTTGAACTTAATCCATCTGCTAAAGGAGATTCTATTAAACCCAGCAAACCTATAAAAATTACAAATCCTTTAAGATATGATTTTAGCCCATCATTTGACCCTGAAGGACGTTGGATTTATTTTATTTCATCAAGGATTTTTAATCCTATTTGGGACACTGTCCAAACAGCAACATCCTTCTCGCGTTCAATGAAGCCTTATTTAATAATACTAAAAAAAAATATACAAAATCCATTTATTCCTAAATCTCGAGCGCTGGGAGACTCTTCAAACGAATCAGTCAAAAATGAATCTGAAGAATCAAAAATAAAATTAAATCAAAAAAAAATCATAGAGAAAAAACCATCTTTTGAAATTGACCTAGATGGAATTTCAGATAGAATCGTTGAGTTCCCAGTTTCAGAAGGTATTTTTGAACAAGTTTTAGGACTGCAAAATAAAGTTATTTTTAGTGAATTCCCCATTATCAACGACTCCGCCGATGTTACCCCCTACGAAAAAGATGAGGGAGTGCTTTGGATGTATGATTTTGATAAACATGAAATAGAAAAAATAACCGATGAAGTTCAGAAAATAGAACTCTCAAATCCAGAAAATTCTGAAAATAAAACCCAAACAATGCTTTATGAGTATGGCAATAAAATAAGGGCTATAGAGGCAGGGGTCCCCATACCTGAAGATATAAAATCTGAAAATTCACCTTCGAGAAAAAGTGGCTGGATAGACTTAAAACGTATTATGATTTCAGTTGATTATAAAAAGGAATGGTCTCAAATGTTTCACGAAGCTTGGCGTCTCCAGAAAGAATTTTTTTGGACAGAAGACCTTTCTGGGGTTGATTGGGAAAAAGTATACAAAAAATATGTAAATATATTATCACGTATTGGTTCGCGATCTGAGCTATCTGATTTAATATGGGAAATGCAAGGAGAATTAGGAACTTCACATGCATATGAGTATGGCGGAGACTATCCCGATTTTTCCAAATATCCTGTGGGTTTTTTAGGTTCTGATATTTCATATGACAAGGCACAAAAGTCTTGGTTTTTTGAAAAAATTTATGCTGGTGATATCTGGAAATCAAACGCACATTCTCCTTTAGCTGCACCAGGTATTTTAGTAGAAGAGGGAGATAAACTTTTGTCAATAGGAGGCGTTAAAGTAGATGAAAATACTACACCAGGCGAATTACTTGTTAATCAAGCAGGTCAAAATATTTCTATTAAAGTAATAAAAAACAAAAAAAAAGGATCAAAAAGCAAAATTATAGAATCTGATGAATTAATTATTAAAACATTATTTAGTGAAAAGGAAGTTCGCTACAGAGAATGGGTAAATAATAATCTCAAAATATCTACAAAATTATCAAAAGGACAAATTGGTTACATACACATACCAGATATGAGCACAAATGGTATTTCAGAATTTCATAGAGGATATTTATCTCAAGTAGATAGAAAAGGTTTGATAATTGATGTCAGATATAATGCAGGTGGCATGGTATCACCTCTTATACTTGAAAAATTATCTCATAGGCATTTAGGATATGACGTACCTCGTTGGGGTTCTCCAGAATCATATCCATACCATACCCTTAGAGGATATCTTGTACTTATAGCTAACCAGTTTACAGGCTCTGATGGAGATATGTTTACTGAAAGTTTTCGCCAACTAAAGCTTGGATCAATAATAGGGAAAAGAACTTGGGGAGGCGTTATAGGGATCGATTCACGTTATCAACTGGTCGACGGTACCACGACAACTCAACCTCAGTATTCAATTTTATTTCATAATTCAGGTTGGTCTGTTGAAAATCATGGAGTAGAACCTGATATTGAAGTGGAGGATCCACCACAGTCCTATTTTCAAAAAGAAGACTTAATCCTTTTGAAAGCAATAAATGAAATTTTAAAAATGTTGAAAGAAAAACCGTTACCATCATTCACATTACCCCCCTCACCTAATAAACTTCTTCCATAAAAAATATAATAATATAAAAAAATTCTTTATTGGAATTAAAATTTTTTTGTTATTATAGGTTTTTTAAAGGACTCTTATAATTTTTATTAAAAAGAAACGATCATATCAATGACTAATAAGAAAAATTCACTTGAAAAGTCGAACAAATTTTGAAAGGATAGTACGTTAAAAAAAGAATTTTAATAAAAATATTTTCTTCTATTACATGGAAAGAACCATTCAACCACTGATTGACTTAGCAGATACTGATAGAGATTTGATGGCTTCGATTTACTCAAGATCTTCTTTAGCTCGTAAGATAGATGATGCTAGGACGATTGTAGACAAGCATCAGAAGTTAATTGAAGAAAAAAACAATGAGTTGCTTACACTAAAAAATGAAAGCGCTGAGCTAAAAAGTAATATAAACAACCAAGAACAACTTATTTCAAAACTGGATGAACAGGTCCCAAAAATTAGAAATGAAAAGGAATTTGCCGCAAGTAAAACTCAACTTGAAGAGGCAAGAAAAACATTAGGAATTTTGGAAGACAAAATGTTAGAACTTGACATAAAGAAGGAAGGATTTGATCAGGAAATTGAAAAAATAAACCTAGAGTTAACGGAATCTAATAAATTATTTGAAGAAGAAACATCAGGTCTCTTTGTGAAGCATCAAAAAGCTGAAAAAAAGATTGCTCAGTTAGAGCCAAGAAGAGATAAATTGCTTAAGAAAATCCCACAAAATATAAAGCGATTTTATGAACGTTGTCAAGAGAATGGTATTTCGACTCCAGTCTGTGCAATTCAAGAAAAAAGTTGTAGTGCATGTAATATGGTATTATTACCTCAATTAGTTAATGAATTGATGGCTAATCCAAATTCACACAAAAATTGTCCTCATTGTTCAAGAATATTATATTTCCCTTGAAATAAATAGTGGTGTTATTTCATTAAAATTATCGAAAAAACTAGTATAAATTTTTTTTAACGATGAATTCATGTTTTGAAAAGTTATACTTAAAGAGATTGGTTATAGTAATATTTTTAAACCTATTTTTTTTTGGATGTGAATCGCAAAATAAAAAAAATTACTTATATCCTTCTGAAAGAATTATGGCAATTAAATACCTTTGCAATTTGCCATTTTATGAAGAAAATACTCGTCATCAAGAATTGAGAAATTCGAATCCCACATTACTGATTATAGACGAAGAGAGATCTATTGTTTTTTTTGATAATAATCAGACATATGTTATTAATAAAAAGCCAACAATTAAACTTCCAAATGGCAACTACAGATGCTCTAAGTAAAACTTTAGAGCGAACAAAAATCATTCATGAATGAATAATTTTATACTTGTAAAAAAACAAACTTAATTATTGAAAATTCGTCAACTCTGACACCATATTGCTTATAATTTTTAAACCAGAATGTCCTTTAAGTGACAAAATTGATTCTGGGTGGAACTGAACTGAAGCTATAGGTAATTTTTTATGACGCAACCCCATTATAATTCCATTTGGGTTTCTAGCCGTAACATCAAAGCAATTAGGTAGGGAGCTAGATTCTACAATAATGCTGTGATAACGAGCAGCGGTAAAAGGATTTGGTAAATCAGAAAAAAATGATTCTGCATTGTGAAAAATCTTATCGGGCTTTCCATGGAACGGTTCGTCTAATAAAATTAATTTTCCTCCAAAATGTTCGGCAATACCTTGATGACCAAGGCATACCCCAAAAATTGGAATTCCCCTTAAAGCAATTTCACCAACAAGATTTGGGACGTTTTGTTCTGATGGGAACCCAGGACCTGGTGAAATGAAAACTAAATCAGGTTCTATTTTATCTAACATCTCATAAGAGAACCCTGATCGTAAGGTCACCACGTTTGCACCAGTTTGCTTTACATAACTTGATAAAATGTGGACAAAACTATCTTCATTATCTACAAATAATATTTTCTTATTTTTTCCTGTTTTTTTGAGATTAAAATTAACAACTTTATTTTTACTAATTCCTAAAGTTGCCTCTAAAAAAGCAGATGCTTTTATATGCGTTTCCCTTTCTTCAGCGGAAGGATCTGAGTCATAAAGCAAGGTAGCTCCCGCTCTCACAGTAGCTTTACCATTCTTAAGCTGGATCGTTCTCAAAGTCATTCCAGTACTTACATAACCATTAAACCATAAAAACCCGATTGCTCCGCTATACCAACCCCTTGGAGAATTCTCCATATTTTCAATAGTCTGCATTGCCTTAGGTTTAGGAGAACCTGTAACAGTACATGCCCACATGTGAGATAAAATTGCATCAATAGCATCATTTTCTTTACTTAAAATTCCCTCCAGATGATCGACAGTATGAATTAATCTAGAATACCTTTCCAGAAGACGCCTGCCAATTAAACGAACACTTCCTGGTTCACAAACTCTAGCCATATCATTACGATCTACATCGGTACACATTGTAAGTTCAGACTCCTCTTTTTCAGATGAAATTAGTTCTTTAATTTTGTCAGCGGTTTCCATTGGATCATCACCTAATGAAACAGTCCCCGAAATAGGGCTTGTTTCAAATCTTTTTGAATTTATTCGAACATACATTTCAGGAGAAGCTCCAACAAGTTGTTCTGATCCCAAATTTATCAAGAAACTATATGGACTGGGGTTTTGATCACATATTCTATCAAATAAAGTAGACGGCTTTTCCGAAAATGCAGTGCTGAAGGACTGAGAAAGAACCACCTCATAGTAATCCCCTTTTCTACATCCATCTTTTATTTTTTTTACCTTTTCTTCAAACTCACCTGCTGCGTGATCACAATTTATTTTACCATCAAAATTAGATGAAACAATTTCGAATTTCTCCCCGGTATTCCACCAACTTTCGGTCATACCATCCGGCGTATCTATATGATATTCAATTTTATATGCTTCTTCCTTTTGTCTATCAACAACTACTAAATCAACAGGCATGTATAGATGACAATCAGCTTGTTCTAAATCCCTTTTGTGTTTAGTTACAATATTTTCAAATTGAAAAACTAAATCGTAGCCAAATGCACCATACAATCCCAAATATGGATCATCACTAGAAAATAAATCACATATTCTTCTTATCACAGAAAACACACTAGGTTGTCGGCTTCTTTGTTCTTCAAAAAAGAAATCCACACTTTTCTTTATTTTTCCAATTATCCTATCTAAATTTGTGTTTTCAATGGATGTTAGTTCTACAAATTCTATGTGACTTAGCTTCATTAGAGATGGAGCTATTAATTTGATTAAAAAAACTCCATTTGGATTAAGAGCATTAATTTCAAAATTCCTTCCCTTAGTTATTATTTCCAGTGCTGGATGAACAAAACCTAAATCCCATCTAGAATACCTATCAGGGACTTCATAGTTACTAACAAAAAGAGCCCCTTTTTTTGAATCAATATATTGATAAATTTTATTTAATGCATTTTCTGCAATCAAAGGTGTAATAGATTTTTCTATCTTAATTCCTCCCTTTGTTATAAATTTTGAGTCATTCATAATTTTTGATTGATAAAGAATTCAAAATTAAATATATTTTTTTTAAAAAATATATAAAACTCAATTATTCACAGCCATTCCGCAGTTTTTGAACAAATTCCTTCACTTTATCTATGTCTTTAATTCCAGGTTCCTTTTCTACGCCACTGCAAACATCAACTCCCCAGGGTTTGACTTTTTTAACAGCATCTAGAATATTTTCTGAATTTAATCCACCAGCAAGGATAAGCTTACCTAAATTAGAATACTCAGAAATGCGATCCCAATCTAATGCTTCTCCCGTTCCTCCATAATTTACTTTACTGTATGAATCTAGCAAAAATAATTCTTGCCCAAAATACACTATTTTTTCAGACTTAAATTCAGATGTAACCCTAAAAGCTTTAAACCAAGGTACATTAATTTGTTTTGTATAATCGTAATTCTCATCTCCATGTAACTGAGCTAAATTCATCCCAGTTTCATTCATAATTTTTTCCAATGAATGCAAGGGTTCATTTACAAAAACTCCCACTGTTGTAATTGATTTTGGAATTGCATTAATTATTTGTCGAATTTTGGAAGGTTTAATATATCGTGAAGAACCATTCCAGCAATTAAATCCAATCCAATCCACTCCTAAATCAGCACATATATTAGTTTGATGAATATTTGTTAATCCACAAATTTTTATTATTGGAGAAAAAGGTGTAGAATTATTTAACATAAGCTTATGGATTGGTTTTTTTAAACTAAAGGGTTATAATTAATTGTTTTTATAGATTATAAAAAATATAAAAAAAAATAATCAAAATATCAAAATTATTGTATTATAAAAATTAAGTTCGATATTCTATTATAAAATTAAAAAAATTTTAAAAAAGTGTTTTATAAAAGCAAAAAAAGACTGAATATGACTATAACTTAAATTGAATACCAAATCGAATGGTAATATGAATTATTTGCGAAAAATTCAGAAAAATAATTGAATTTGTTTAAAAATTAAAGAACAAAAAAAATTGTTATTTAGAAACTAAAACAAAATAAAAAATTTAGATTTGGGTCAAATTATAATGCAAAATCTATGAGAAAAATTTTAATACATAAATTAAAAAATAAGAAAATAATTTATAAAAATTTCATATTCGCTGTAATATGTTTTTTAATTTTGCTCGGGAAAGTAAACGCTGAATGTTGGACTAGCGATTTAACTGAAGAAGATCAGATAGCTATGGCTAGAAAATCATTCGAAGATGGAGTTTTTTCTGTTTCAAGCGAAACTGCAAAATGTTATATTGAAGTATTTAAAAATGGAAAAGCAAGAGAAGAAATGTTTTTCCTTAGAGCAGAATCATTAAGAAAAGGTGGCGATTTAAAAGGGTCTGCAAAAGCTTACGATAAACTTAAAAAGAATTTCCCTAAAAGTAAATCCTATCTAGATAATGCTATTCTTCAACAAGGAATATCCTTTTCTTTGAAAGGAAATTTTTCTCAAGCAATTAGCACTTTGGAATCATTACTTGAAGATTATCCAAATTCAAAGTTCAGAAATGAATCTAAGTATTGGTTAGGGTATTCAAAATCTTTTAAAGCTGAATTAACTCGAAAAAAAAATAAAAAGAAATCAACTAATGAATATAAGGATTCAATTAGATATTTCAACAATGTAAATACAAAATTTTTAACACAAAATCAAAAAAATAGACGCTGGTATTTAATTGGTCAAGCTTGGTGGACCTTAGGAGATATTTCAAATGCTGCTAAAGCATGGAGTAGTTATCTTAAGGAGGCCGACTATTCTGACCCAAAAAAATCTTTGCAAATAAAATTTCAGTTAGCATCAAAATTCCAGAGTAACAAAAATTTTTCAGAGTCAGAAAAATGGTATGGAAAAATTGTAAATGAACACAAAAATTCTAAGTTGTCTATAGAATCTTCTTTTTGGCTTGCAGAAATGGCTTATGCATCTGCACTCAAAAAATATAAATCGATTCCTAAAAAAACTGCGTCCCTTATAGTAAAATATTATAATTCTTATTTGGGCAAAAATGATGAAAAACATAAAGCTTTAACTTTCTACCGCCTCGGGACTCTTCAACAAAATATACTACCTCTCAAATCCATCGCTGCTTTTAAAAATTATTTGGAGACAAAGGATAAAATTTTTTCGATTGAAGTACAGTATCGATTAGCTCATCTTTACATAAACACTAAACAACCGCAAAATGCAATTAAAGTATTTAAAAAATACTTAAGGGGCGGGGACAAAACTTATTCAAAAGAGGTTACATACCATTTGGGATATCTTTATATTGATACAAAGCAGCCTCAAAAAGCTATTGAAACATTTGAAAAATATCTTGAAACTGGTAACAAAGATTCTATTCCAGAGATTCAAATTCGGTTAGGATATCTATACATTGATACGAAGCAACCTCAAAAAGCTATTGAAACATTTGAAAAATATCTTGAAACTGGTAACAAAGATTCTATTCCAGAGATTCAAATTCGGTTAGGATATCTATACATTGATACAAAGAAACCACAAAAAGCCATTGAAACATTTGAAAAATATCTAAGTAGTAATAATAAAGACTACGAGGCAGAGGTACTTATAAGATTAGGTTATCTTTACATCGAAAATAACCAAATAAATGAAGCAATTAATATTTTTGAAAAATTTTTGGCTGGTGAAACTAAAGACCATTTTTTGGAAATAAAAATGAGACTAGCTTACCTATATGTCGAGACAAAACAGTTTTTTCTAGCAATTGCTCTTTTTGAAAAAGTCCTTCAAAATCCTGAATACCGTCAAAACAAAAATCTTTTAAAAACTCTTTCAGTACTTTACAGAGAAAATTTATCAGAAGAAAAATATACAAAGTTTTTAATTGAAATGAGAAATAATCAAAAATTAGATGAAAATCTTCGTAGTGAGTTTCAAACTCAATTGATATTTAATTATTATCAAAAAAATAATTGTGAAAAACTTATTTTAGAATTAAGCGATAAACCTGGATATTTATTTAAATTAAAAACATCTAATCCTGAGGAATGGGAACAAGTTATGTTTCTGAAAGGGAATTGTTTAATTAATACAAAAAAATGGGCTAAAGCTCGGAATATTTTTCGCCAGACAAGAGAATCAGAAAAATACAGAATTCAATCAATTGAAATGTTGTTAGAATCTCACAGGCAATTAGAAGATTGGAAAGCAATCACTTGGGAATTTCAAGAAATTTATGATAGAGGATCACCCCCAATGACAATTCCATATTTTCAATTATGGATGTTCGCCGCACAAAAAAGGAAAGATTTTCAGAAGCTGGATAGAATAAAAATTATTTCAGATCGTTGGAAAGAACATTTTCCAAAAGATAATCAAAATTTATCAAATATAAACCAATATTTAGCAACAGCACAGATACAAGAACTTTCTAATCAAGGTAAATGGTTAGAAATATCAAATTATGTTCGTAAAGAAGTTAAATCTGGAAAAATTGATTTAGATGAACAAATTTTTTCTCAACTTTTGTATTCCGAACAAAAATTGGAGAATTGGAATGGGATACTTACTGCTTATACCCTTTTAAGTATTTATGACCAAAATAGAGTAGAAAAATTAGACGCATTAATTAACCAAGCAAAGGCCGCTGAAAAACTTGGGAAACAAGATCTCTCCAGAAAATACTACCAAAAAGCTACAAAAATTCGTCCTTCAAACGAGTATGAAAAAAAGGTTGTTTCCGAAATAAAAGAATATCTTGAAATAGGAGTTTTCCAAGATCTAATTGAAAAAGAAGAATGGAGCAAAGTTTCTAAAATAATTTATCAAGAAGTAAGAACACAAAAAAGGGATCTGGACGAAAAAAATTTCCAACTTTTACTTTATGTAGAAAATAAGAAAACAGGAAAAAATAAATTTAAGGGAATACTTGAGGCATACAAACTTTTAGATAAATATAGACCAGATAAAGCCAATAGTGTCGAATCTTTTCTTGATCGAGCTAAGGCTTCAGAAGAAGTAGGGGATAAAAAAAGTGCTCTTAATTACTATCGAAAAGCTAGTAAGAAAATCTATAAAGATGTTAAATCCAAAAAAATAATATTAGATGATAAAAATTTTAAATTATTACTATTTATAGAGAATAAAAAACCACCCAAAGAAAAATTTAACGGGATCCTTGATGCTTATGCACTTCTTTCTATTTCTAACAAAAAAAAGACCGTTACAGTTGAATCATTGATAGATCAGGGCTATGCAGCAGAAAAATTAGGAGGTTATAAACGTGCTAAAGGATACTACTATAGCGCATTAAAAAAAGTTCCTGACAAAAATGTAGATCTTGTAATTCAATTAGTTGGAGAATTAACTCGCCTATATGAACGATCAAATGATTATAAATCTCTAATTCAAATATATAAACGTGCATATAGTGTCTTAAAGAAGAATGATCGCCCAAAAAAAGAATATCAAACGTATGCTTATCTAATTGGTTATCACTATTCAACTAATCTAAGACAAAGCAAAAATTCTAGATTTTGGATGTTGCGCGCAGATGGTGGTGGATCGTCTTCTCAAGAATTACAAGCAGGATTCTGGGTAGCCCAAATTGATCTTAAGAACAAAAAAAATGAAAAAGCATTTAAACGCCTTAAAGAATTATCAGGTAGAAAAATTCAAAAAAATTCAGGCATTTTTTCACAAATTCATTTTGAAATTGGGACTTTATATCATTTAAAAGAAAACTGGAAAAAAGCCCTTAGACATTTTAGATTTGTTACAAAGAATTCACCACCAAAAGAATTTGAACAACTTAAAAAGGATGCTATACAAAATGTCAAAGATATAGACAATTATCTTAAATCAATTCAATATTCCGAATGAAAGAAAAACGTTTGAGAAAAATTTATATTTTTACAAAAGAAACTTATTTTTGGAATAAAATTGTTCATAAAAAATTTTTTTTAATATATTTTAATTTATTTTTTATTACATTTTTATATTATTCCTGTTTTATATCAAATATTTTTGGATCCACCAATATTAGAATAGGAAATATTACTATAGAAGGAACAGTAAAAGATTCTTCAAGAGAATTGGCAAATTTAGAAGGGTTGGATGTTGTATTAATAAAATATGTAATTAACGAAAATGGTGAGGTAAAGTCTAAAGGACCCCAAAAAAGAGTAAAAACAAATAAAATTGGAAATTTTAAATTCATTAATGTTATTCCAGATTTGCGTGCAGGATTTCAAATTGGAACAAGATTTGAGGGTAATTTATACAATTCGCAAATATTTTTTATGAAAGAAGGCGATACTTCTCTCGAAAAAAATATTATTATTCCTGGAATTTCATTTGAGGTGGAAAAGCTTAACATCTCTAAGGTTTCTATTGTGCTTGAAGCAGGCTTAGGTAAAGTTTTCATTACTGAGATACTAGAAGTTAGGAACCGATCTCGAGACAGAATTAATACGGAGAAAAATCCCTTTGAATATTCAATTCCAAAAGATATTGAAAATTTTGCAATACTAAGTAAGAATTTCAAAAATTCGATTAAACACAGTATTGAAGAAAATACATTAAAAATAAAAAACACCTTCCAAACAGGTAATTCTCAAATAGTATATCAGTATACCTTGCCATCTATTTTTGGTAGTATTGAATTAAGTAGAGAATTCGACCATCCATTGGATATAGTAGGAATTTTTACGCCAATAAATGTCCTAGAAATAAGATCTGAAATGATTTCATATTCTGGTAAGCAAAAATTTGATCAAACAACTTTTTTATCATGGGAAACCAAAAATTCTGATTCGAATCGAATAATACTAAAAATAAGTAATATTCCTCAAACTTACTTTAAATATTTCTTCGTAACAATAGTTTTACTGTTTTTATTTTTTTGGACTATATTGCTTTTTTTAAGAAAAAAGTTAAAAAAATAAATTAATACTTGAAAAAAATGAACGAATATCACTCAATAGTGCCCATTTTATTAGAAAGTTTTGGTATAACTAAAGAATCTATAAAACCATTACATGAACAACTGCTTGCTTATAAAGAAGATTTAAATGGGTTAAAAGAAATTCTCATAAAACACAATATTATTAACGAAGTCTTTTTTCAAAAAGCTCTGGCTAAATTTTTTGAATTAGAATACAGGGATAATTTTGATGACTTTAAAATTCTCAAAGAATATACAGAAATTATTCCAATACGTTACGCAAAAAAGTATATCTTCTTCCCGATAGAAAAAGTAAAAAACACACTTAAAGTAGCAATTACTAATCCTGAGTTTTCTCAACCTCTTGATGACCTTGCTCGACACTTCAGGTGCCATATAGAACTCATCATTTCTAACAAGCAGGCAATAATAGACTTAATAAATCGAGCCTATGATGAATCATCTTCCTCCACTGAAGAAGCAGTTGAACAACTCGATGCAAATCAAGTATTCGAAAACATTTTAGCAGTTGAAGAACCCGAAGATTTATTAGATTCTACTGATGAAGAACCAGTAAAACGCTTAGTAAATAGCTTACTATGGCAAGCAGCTAAAGACATGGCAAGCGATGTACATATTGATCCCACAACCATTGATACTATTGTAAGATATAGAATTGATGGAGTTCTTAACCAAGTAACTATTTTCCCTAAACAAGTGCATGTTAGTGTGGTAAACAGAATTAAAGTTATGTCTCGCTTAGATATCGCCCAGAAAAGTACTCCTCAGGATGGAAGATCAATGGTTTTGATTGCAGGAAAGAAAATCGATATTAGGATCTCAACCGCACCCACAATTCAAGGTGAAAAAATTGTTATGAGATTACTTTATCAAGACGAAAAACTTATGCAGTTAAACCAGCTTGGTTTAGCAAAATATATTTCAAAACCATATATTCGCATGGTTCATAGTAGTGGCGGCATCATTTTAGTTACAGGACCTACTGGTAGTGGAAAAACTACTACTCTTTATGCCTCTCTTGCAGAAATCGATCATGAAGCACGTAACGTTATTACAATCGAAGATCCTGTAGAATATAAACTTTCTGGTTATAGTCAGATAGAAGTTAAACCGAAATTAGGATTATCTTTTGCTAACGCTTTACGCTCAGTTCTGAGACAAGATCCTGACGTAATCATGGTTGGTGAAATGCGTGATACTGAGACGGCACAAATTGCTATTCAATCTGCACTAACAGGACATCTTGTTTTCAGTACTGTCCATACAAACAGCGCTCCTGCTACTATTACTAGACTAATTGACATGGGTATAGAGCCATTCCTAGTTTCTTCAACAATAATTGGAGTTCTTTCTCAAAGACTAGTGAGAAGAATATGTATTGATTGTAAGGAAAGTTATCATCCTCATCCGGAACAACTTCGTGAACTTGGGATTAAAGAACAAAGTTTCCGTAAAATTAGCAAACATTTTTATCGTGGTAAAGGTTGCAAAAAATGTAGAAATACGGGCTATCGGGGTCGACTTGGAATTCATGAGTTACTCGAAATGTCAGATAATATAAAAAATGTTATCCTTGAAAATAGCGATGTTGATGCAATAAAAAAACAGGGATTAAAGGAAAAGATGATAACTTTACGCAGAGATGGAGTTAATAAAATATTGCATGGTCTTACAACTGCTGAAGAAATTCTTTCAATCACCTCTGAGGACTAATCTATCCTTAATTGAAAGAATATTTGGAAATCTCAAATTATAAATTTCTACAAAGATTGAATATCTCTGGTTAGAAAATCAGCAAAATCTCTATGATATGGCTTTTGCATCATAGTTTATGGTGTTGCTAATGATACATGACAATTAAGTCCCATTATTATAGCGGGTATGATTTTCGTTCAATGTGAAGGATGTATAAGTTATGATGAATCCTAAAATCCAATACCTGATCAATTTTCTGCAATAGCAGAAGCATTATTAAATTCAATATTAGAAAGTTAAAAATTTTAAAAAAATAATTTTCTTACGTATTTTTTAAAATATTATTTTATTCTGAAAAATTATAAAAAATATTTCTCTCACCAAATAGATATCTTTACATTTTTAAGTTATAGAGTTAGTTTTACTTAAAAAATCGGTATTTTATAATTCTTAATTTAATTACTCAATTGAATTTGAATTAATCTGCTAACTAAATTTAATTAAGAGCTTAAAAAAATAACTTGAATAATAATGTAACCCTTACTGTAAAGGACTTACATAAATCTTTTGGTACAGAAGAAGTTCTTAAAGGTATTTCTCTAAAAGCTTTTCAGGGTGAAGTAATTGCTATGCTTGGCGCAAGTGGATCAGGTAAAAGTACTTTTCTGCGTTGCTTAAATCTATTAGAAATACCTGACAGTGGAAAAATATTTGTGGGTGATGAATTAATTAAAATGAAAAAAAATAGATATGGTGAATCTGTTCCAGAAGATACCAAACAGATTGAAAGAATTAGAACTAGATTAGGTATGGTCTTTCAGCAATTCAATCTGTGGTCACATATGACAGTTTTAGAAAATATAATAGAAGCACCGGTAAATGTTTTAAATATTCGCAGAAATGAAGCAATTGAAAAAGCAGAACTTATTTTGAATAAGGTTGGTATTTTTGACAGAAGGAACTATTATCCAGCACATCTCTCAGGCGGCCAACAACAAAGAGTTGCAATCGCAAGAGCTTTAGCTATTGAACCAGATATGCTACTTTTCGATGAACCCACATCAGCACTAGACCCAGAGCTAGTTGGTGAGGTACTGCTAGTTATGAGAAAACTTGCTGAAGAAGGACGAACAATGATTTTAGTAACTCATGAAATAGGATTCGCCAAAGAGGTTTCTTCTAGAGTGGTATTCCTTCATGATGGTGTTATTGAGGAAGAGGGTAATCCTAAGGAAATTTTTGCTAATCCTTCCTCAGAACGATTTCGACAGTTTTATGCAAAACATGTCGAACACATGAATTAAGTCAATTAGGCTTAATATATGGGATTGATTTAAAACATTCCCTGAATTTTTAAATTTAAAAATGGAGAAAATTAATGAAAAAATTCTTAATAATGATTTCACTTGGTATAATTGCATTCGGAACAAACGTTTCCGCAAATGAATGGAACAAAATCAGAATTGGTGTTGAGGGAGCCTATCCACCTTTTAGCTGGATTGAAAAAGATGGTACTCTTAAAGGATTTGACATCGATATTGCTAAGGCACTTTGTGAAGAAATTGGTGCTGAATGTATACTAGTTCCTCAAGACTGGGATGGAATAATTCCTGCTCTACTTGCAAAAAAATATGATGCTATTATTGCGTCTATGTCAATTACAGAAGATCGTAAAAAGAAAGTTGCTTTTTCTGATAAATACTATAACACACCTGCAAAATTTGCTCAAAAAAAAGGTTCTGGAATCACAATATCGAAATCTGGTATGAAGGGCAAAACTGTAGGAGTTCAGCGTGCCACGATTCATGATAATTTCATCACAGCAGAATTTGGCAATACAGTTAATATCAAGCGTTACGGGACTCAAGATGAAGCTTATCTAGATGCACTTGCTGGACGAATTGACCTGCTATTAGCAGATTCGATTGCCATGGATAACGGTTTCCTTAAAAAAGATGGAAAAGGATGGGAGTTTGTAGGACCGGGATATTCAGATCCAAAATATTTTGGTATTGGTGCAGGTATTGCTGTTAGAAAAAATGAGCGTGACCTGGCAAAACTATTTAGTTTAGCCATTAAAGTCATTCGAGCTAATGGTGTTTATCATAGAATTAATGGTAAATATTTCGCCTTTGATGTTTACTAAAAGCCTAACTGAAAAGATTTTGTAAAATAAATTAAAAAAAATTTTTATGCCACGGGATTATACTATTCCGTGGCCTGCCTATACAGTTAGCAAAAAATATGTTTGATTTACATGGATACTTACCAATGATTTTGGATGGTATGTTGCTAACCTTAAAAGTAGCAATACTTTCTCTTATAATTTCTACAATCATAGGATTATTTGGAGCTATAGCAAAATTATCTAGTTTTAGGATAGCAAAAAGTATAGCAACTATATATACAACATTGATTCGAGGTATTCCTGATTTGGTTTTGATGACAATTATTTTTTTTGGTGGTCAAATCCTAGTTAATAATATTGGTGATTCAATGGGTTGGGAGTACATAGATGTCAGTCCTTTCATCGCAGGAACTCTTACAATAGGGTTTATTTTTGGAGCATACATGACAGAGACTTTTCGAGGAGCAATGCTTTCCGTTTCAAAAGAAGAAATAGAAGCTGCAAAAGCATTCGGATTAACAAACTGGAAAATATTTTCAAGAATAACTTTACCACTTATGGCCCGCCATGCTATTCCAGGATTTGGCAATAATTGGATGGTCTTAGTTAAAACGACAGCTCTAGTTTCAGTAATAGGTCTTCAGGATATGGTATACAACGCAAATGTAGCTGGAGGTTCTACTAGACAGCCTTTTACCTTTTTTCTAGTCGTAGCAATATTATTCTTATGCATTACTGCAATTTCGGACTTTGGACTACGTTTGGCTAAAATTCATTTTAGCACTGGTGTAAGGAAAATGTGAATATGGACTACATAGTAATTATTGAGAACCTGCCACTATACCTAAATGGGTTGTGGATGACAATTCAGCTAGTATTTATATCGCTCATTTCTGGATTTGGACTAGCAGTACCAATTGCATTAATGGCAGTTTCAAATATAACAATAATAAGATACTTATCAAAGTCATATATATATTTTTTTCGTGGAACTCCTTTACTAGTACAAATGTTTCTAATCTATTACGGTATGGGACAATTTGAATCTGTTCGAGATAGTTTCCTATGGTTATTTTTTAAAGAGGCATATTGGTGTGCAATCATATCCTTCTGTTTAAATACTGCTGGATATACTGCTGAAATTCTAAGAGGTACAATTGAAGAAACTCCATTAGGCGAAATAGAAGCGGCTAAAGCATGTGGTATGAGTAAAACAACTATGTATATTAGAATTATTTTACCAGGAACTTTTAGGCGAGCACTACCTGCCTATGGCAATGAGGTAATTTTTATGATTCATGGAAGTGCTTTAGCAGGGGTAATTACTATTGTAGATCTTTTTGGAGCAGCAAAAATTGTCAATTCAAGATATTTTGTACCATTTGAATCCTTTATTACAGCGGGCATCTTTTATTTTTGCTGCACTTTCTTATTTGTGTTGTTTTTTAAATGGGTAGAAAAACATTGGCATGTTCACTTACGTCCAAAAAGTTAGTTTGTTTGTGAAAAGATAAAAAAATATTATCTTCACCTTAGTAAAAAATTATAAATATAAAAAATTAATTCTTAGTTAAAAATTTTTTATAAATCTACTCTGACCCTAATTAAATTACAAATAACACTTAATTTAACGAGCTATTTTTTCAGAGAGAACTTTTTACGAAGAATAATTCTTTTAAAAAATTTGTAGTGAATTTTTCTTAAAAAGATGATAAAATTTTCAGTTTAATATCTAACTTTGTAGCAAGGAGTAATTTCATGTTTCCATTTTTTTCAATTGCTTATGGACAATCTGCAGGGGATGCATCCTCTCAAAGCGCTTTTTTCCAATTTATCCCTTTAATATTAATCTTAGTTGTTTTTTGGTTTTTAATTATTAGACCACAGCAAAAAAAGCAAAAAGAGCATACAAGAATGGTTAGCAACCTTAAAAAAGGTGACAAAGTCGTCACCAACGGAGGTATTTTTGGAACAATCACAAAAGTAGGAGAAGACAGAATAACTCTGGAAGTTGGCAGTAAGTTAAATATACAAATTGAGAGGCATCAAGTGGGTCGAATTGACCAAAGTAATATTGTTAAAGAAGATGTTAAAGATGCTAAAAAAAAGTAAGAAAATGTTTTCTATTTTCGTTACTATATTTCGATATATTCCTTAATTTTCAAAATTAAATTTTGACAAATCAAAAATACAACTTTTTAGATGGATATTAAATTAAAAGGTGTGATAATACTTTTGGCTTTGGTCTCTAGTATATATTATACCTACCCTACTTATAAGGCATATCAAACCGGTGTAGACCCTCAAACTATAGAAAATAAAGTAAATCTTGGTTTAGATCTACAAGGCGGAATGTATCTAGATATTGAAATCAAGACAGAAGAAGCTGTAAGAGAAATTGTTCGAAGGACTGCTGTTGAGTTAGAGGATTTATTAATCGATAATCAAGTTGATTTTGTTGAAGTACGACAAGCACAAGATTCTATAGTCGTAGAGATGGAGCCCGGTAAAAAAGTTAATCTGGAAATTGCTCCATATGAACGCTTTTTAATCCAGTTTGCACAAACTAATGAAGGAGATTTAATATTCTTAAACCTTCTCCCTGAAGAAACTGAACAAATACAAAATAATTCCGTCGATCAAGCTTTAGAAGTTATTCGAAATAGAATTGACAGTTTAGGTATAAGTGAGCCTTCTCTTCAAAAACAGGGAGTTAACAATATTATAATTCAACTACCTGGACTTAAAGATAGAGATCGAGCAATAGAATTAATTGGTACACAGGCAGTTTTACAATTTCAAATTGTTAACAATAATGCAACTCCAAACACTTTTAATAGGATGACAGAAATTGTAAAATTTGAAGAAGTTTGGGACAAAGCTTCAAATAAGCTAATTTCAAAAAGACCATACGTTCTTAACAAAAAAGTTTTAATGACTGGAGAATATATTCGTGACGCAAGAGTTAGAATTGATTCAAGAGACAATAGTCCATATGTCGCGCTTTCTTTTGATTCTATAGGAGCAGACATTTTTGGAAAAATTACTCAACGTAATGTTGGACGAAATATGGCTATAGTTCTGGATGATAAAGTTCAGTCAGCACCCGTTATTCGTGAAGCAATAACAGGTGGGGAAGCTTCCATTTCAGGACAATTTACAGTAGAAGAGGCCGAAACTTTAAAAATTGTGCTTAAATCTGGGAATTTACCCGCTCCGATAGAAATACGTGAGGAAAGGACTGTAGGGGCAAGCTTGGGAGAAGATTCTGTAAAACAGGGAATGAATTCTTTAATAATAGGCAGTACTTTGGTTCTTTTTTTTATGATTATTTATTATAGACTCTCTGGCATCTTTGCATCATTGGCATTAATATTTAATGTGATGATAATAATTTCTATCTTAGGAATTTTTGGGGCTACTCTTACTTTGCCAGGAATGGCTGGAATAGTACTTACGATCGGCATGGCTGTAGATGCAAATGTTTTAATATTTCAACGTATTCGTGAGGAAATTTCCCGTACTGAAAATCCTAGGGCTGCGATTCAAGAAGGATTTAGTAAAGCATTTAGGACAATACTAGATGCAAATATTACAACTCTTTTCGCAGCGCTCGCACTTTTACAGTTTGGAACTGGACCAATAAAAGGATTTGCCGTAACTCTATCAATTGGAATACTTGCAAGTATGTTTACAGCAATTATTGTAACTCGATTTTTCTTCGATTTATTTTATTTGAAAAAAGCAAAAATAAATAAAATAAGTATATAAAATACTTAACATCAAATGTTCTAAATTTTTTCCCCATGAGAATAATAAAAATAAAAGAAGGTAATTACATTGATTTTCTAAGTTTCAAAAAAATAGCTTCTTTAATCTCTTTAGTACTAATTTTAGGAGGAATAACTTCGATTATCTATCATAATGGATTGAAATACGGAATAGATTTTAAAGGAGGTACAAACGTTCAAATTCAATTTTCTCAAATGCCTGATTTAGATCAAATTCGTAATCTTTTCTCTGAAAGAGGTATGAAAAATATTATACTTCAGACTTTTGGAGATGTTTCAAATAATGAAATTTTGCTTGGATTACCAATAAATAGTCCACTTGGTACAGGAGAAAAATTGACAAGTGAATTAAAAAATATTCTAAAAACTAACCACCCCAACCTTGAAATAAGACGAATTGAAACAATTGGCCCAAAAGTTGGTGATGAACTGAAAATTAGTGCAGTTAAAGCAATTTTTATAGCACTTGGACTAGTTTTATTATATATAACAATTCGTTTCCAGTGGAGACAAGGAATTAGTGCGATAATTGCTTTATTACATGATGTTACTATTGTTATAGGAATTTTTTCTATTTTAGAAAAAGAATTTTCATTGACGGTGGTTGCCGCACTTCTAACAGTTGTCGGGTATTCTCTGAATGATACTATTGTTGTGTTTGATCGAATTAGAGAAAATCTTGGTAAATACAGAAAAAAATCAATAGAAGAAACCATAAATTTGAGTATTACTGAAACATTGAGTCGAACTCTTATTACTTCTGGAACTACATTACTAGTTGTATTAGCGTTATTTTTATTAGGTGGAGAAATTATCCATGACTTCTCATTCGCTCTTTTAATTGGAGTTTTAATTGGAACATATTCTTCCATCTATGTAGCAAGTCCTGTGGTAATTCTTTTGACAAAGCTTTTACCACCTACTGGAGAATCAATAAGTAATTCTTGAGATTTTAGAATGCTTCATTCTGAATTCGTTCAATTTAAGACATTAGCAATTATTGGTCTTGGTCTAATTGGAGGATCAATTGCAAAGGATATTAAACGCCTAGGAATATCTAATAAAATACTAGGTTATGATAAAAATCCTAAATATGAAAAACAAATCCTTTCCCAAAATTTTGTTGATTACCTTGGAAATTTCCCAGATGAAAAAATCATAGATGCAGAACTAATTATACTGGCTGTTCCCGTAAACTCTTCTGAAGAAGTAATTTTAAAACTTATTCCATATATTTCCAAATCTGCCATAATCACTGACGTTGGCAGTGTAAAATTACCATTAATAAAACTAATGAATCGTCCTCGTTATAAAAATATTAGATTTGTTGGTGGACACCCAATTGCAGGTTCCGAATATTTCGGTCCAAGCGCAGCGCAAGAAAAAATGTTTACTCAAAAACGCTTAATACTAACTCCAATTCAAGGCTCTGATCAAGAGGCTATAAAAATAGTCAGTAAATTTTGGCAGTCACTCGGGGCCTTAGTTTCTGAAATGGAACCTCAATCTCATGATAAGCTTTTTGCTTCTGTAAGTCATCTGCCTCATTTATTAGCCTACGCTAGCATACAGGCTATTTTCAATTCTGAATCTTCCGATGTCCTTAAGCATTCTGGAGCTGGACTAAAAGATTTTTCCAGAATCGCATCTTCTAGCCCTGAAATGTGGTCAGATATTTTTATAGCAAATCAAAAAAACTTAATTCCTAAAATCGATATTTTTAAAGAGGTTTTGAATGAACTCGAGGATTGTATTTTAAAAAAAGATAAAAAAAGACTTATTAGAATTCTTAAGAAATCTAAAAATGAAAGAGATCGCTGGATGGCTTAATATATAAACTTTTTTAATGTTTTATTTTTTCCCAATATGATTTGAAATCGAACATAGGAGAATGACTGCCATGGTGACAAATTATACATGTAGATTTTGGATCTTTGATCGGCGGATGGATTTTGCTGTTCACAAGGTGAGCTCTTGATGGACCATGACAATTTTCACATTGTACATTTTTTAAATGAGGCGTTAATTGCGGACTTAAAAATCCTATTGCTCCTTCAAATTTGTTTAATTTTTTGGATTTTTCTTGGCTTATTACCAATGGCTTAAGTCCTACGACGTGGCATTCTAAGCATTCTGGATCAAAATGTTTATTTTTCTCTTCCAAAGTTTTAAAAGCATTGGCATGACGACTATTTTTCCAGATTTTTACACTATTTTGATGACAACCAGAGCAAACTTCATCACCAACATATGGTGATTCGTTTTTTTGTTTTTCCATTCTATCCAAGTTACTGATAAATAAATCCTTAACAGCAACATTATAATCATTAAAAATCTCATCTAATTCTTTGGCATCCTCAAAATTCCTCTTTAACCAAGTTACTGATAAAACAAATGGTAGAGTATTATCCGTATTTGAAACAATTATCCGATTATTATTAATTTTTGCTGATAGAATGGCCTGTCCTTTTGTTGGAATCATGGGGACATCAGTTGAATTAAGTTTCAATTTTAAAATTTGATTCATCTCATCATCATTATTACTGCCAGCAACAATTAAATCAAACACCGACGCTTCATAAAACTTTTGTAACTCTTTTTTATTTCCTCGGAACAAAAGTATCTTTAAACTTTCTTGTTTAGGTCCTATTTTTTTACTCCAATCTCTAATTAATTTTTTGTTAACTTCAAAAATTAAAGGGGGATCATTTTTGTTCTGATAAACAAGATTAGGAGATAAATAACCAAATATTGTGATATTTTTGCCTTTACTACGAATAGATTTATATTCTAAAAATTTAAGTTTGTCGCTCTGATTACTTAACAAATAAGGGATTTTTTTATCAAGACGGTTTAAGCCATTCGACCATTCATTTGGCCCCACTAGCACTGCCTGTGGATTTAGCTTTTTGAGTGAGGCCTGAATTAAACTTATTTTTAGATTACCTTGTTCTGATGGTTTAGGGAAATTGTTACCTAAATCAAAATAATATAAATTTTCATAAATTGAATTTTGATTCTTGAAAAAAGTGAATCTCCTTGGTAAACCTCCCATATCACCCTCTTCAGCACACCCGCAAGGCTTTATCTCTCCACGTAAATCCCCACTGAAAATTAATAATGATTCTTTGCTAAGTAATTTAGTGGGCAGTATTAAAAAAAATAAAGCCACGGATGCAACAATTAGTCGCATATATCAGTTTTCTGCAACACAAATTAATTCACGGAAAGTAACTTTCCCATCACCTTTGACACTATCATCTATACCTAAACTTCTAGTGTTTTTCATTGCTTGAAAAAGACTACTTTCTGCATTTTCATAGGAGTCAGTATAACCCGAATCACTTTTGTAGACAATTCTTGCCGAACTCATAGGAAGAGATTTAAGAGCATCAGATGCCCCCGCAGGTAGTAAACTTAAACTACTATCTACAGCATTTATTAAATCGGCTGTACCTATTAGATTTTCACTTTTTAAATCAGATGAAGTTGTACTATTGTCGGCAGCATTTTTAACCAGCAAAAACATTACGTCAAATAATGTTACCGCTGCACAAACTTGATCCGCAGTAGGATTATTATCTTTTGCTCCATTATCTAACTTACTAAGAGATCCAGTAAGTTTTGTTCTAAAGCTATTTTCTGAACTGATTCCAATATTTTCAAAATCTGAAGAAAGTGCTGTAGAAATCATAGACAGTTCGCTAACCATAGAAACTAGTGTATTTAATGTTCCTCCTGCAGTAATATCTGTCATATTATCTAGTTTATAAATTGGACGAAGTTCTGTTACGTTTCCAGCCAATTGAAGTGCGGCACATGTACCATCTCCTGATGCAGGATTGTCAGTATAATTGCCATTATATGCAACACATTTGGAAAGGTCACTATTTGCTATGTATGTTGAACTTCCAGAGATTAACTCAAATCTTTCGTAAGCTACCAAACCTGTTCCTAATCCATCAACACTTATTCCATCAGTTTGTAATTGAGTAAACCCTGAAATTTCTTCTGAGGCAAGAGTTCCATTTGAATCGTTATCTAGTACACCATAGCTTAAATATATAAAATCAGCAATGTTGGCTGAAATTGATATTTCAAGCTCATCTGAATTTCTTGTTCTAGAACTACTATTACAGCGACTTGAAGTAAGAAATGAATTAGCTCCAATTAAACAAAGAGCATTGGTAGCAAAGGCCCGGTTACCTGTAGTATAATCAGTAGGAGAACTTAGCTTCTCAATTCCTAGCGTTTTTGTAAGATTATCCGATGCTCCAGACTTTAGGAAATTAGAAAAAGACATACCAGCCCTTCCTAAGTATGCACTCGCTCTTTCATAATTTGAACAATTAGTATTTTCTGAAACTTTTACGAATTTTTGCTCATCAAGCTGAACACTACAACTCTGAGCAGACTCTTTTTTGTCTGCACAAGAAGTTATCATAAAAAAAATGAAAATTAACACTAGAAACATGTTTATTTTAGAGATGATTAATCTTTTTATACAAGATTTTATAGACATTTCGAGATTTCAAAAAATTTTAATACATTTCCTGCATTTTTTGCATAGCAGAATTAATTTCATTTTGAGTTACAACATCATATTCATCTGCTGAAACAAGATTTAGAATTAAACTGGCTTCTGTATTAAATACTTCAGCTCCAGTTATTAAATTTTTTAAAAAAAGTCTTCGTTGAAATAAATTTTCAGCATTTTTAATTTTTTTAGCCAGAGTCTCAAATAATGGTACAGGATCTACTTTTTGAGATTTTAAAGAAGGGTATAACTCACTTACCATTTTCATTAGAGGTATAAGCTCTATCTCAGACCTAGTTCTTTCAATAGCTTTCAAGACACTTGTATTCAAATTTTCAGTATTAACTTTAAGACCTTTTTTCAAAATATTTGAAACATACTCCATGACTATTTCCCTTTTTAGAAGTCCTTCATCATTTTCTTCAAATATGGCAAATGCTAACTCTATTGTTTCGGGTTTCCCTGTTGCAAATCCACTTTGTTGTCTTTCTAGTTTTTCGTGCAAAATAGAATCAAGATGTTTTTCCAAGAAGTTTGTAGGAGACTCGATTATTCTTTTATATTTCTCTTCCGATAATTTTGGTGATCTTTTTGCTGGGAATCCATATAATTCAACTTTTTCCCTTGAGGAGATTATTAATTGTCTCAATTCTATTGTAATATCTTCGTTTTCAGACCATTTTTTTGTTTGTTCTATAAAATAATTTTCAATGTTTTCCTGCAGTGAAAAATTCTCTATTTCTCCAGCAAATCTAACTAATCTTCCTTGAACTATGAAATCTGTATCAAGGTCTTCTAAACGATCTTCTATCCAATCCCAAAGAAATTCTTTAAGTTCATCAATTTCTTCATTCCAATCTTTTCTCTCTTCTAGAATTACTCTTTTTGTTTCAGCACCGTAAGCTCCAGCTTCTACAGCACTTGGATCAGCATTTGAAGGAATAATATTTTTGACCTCCCTTCCAAGGTCCCATTCTTCCTGATTTTTCCTAACATCCTCATCACATAAATCTTCTGGACAATTATCAAGTTTTGGTAAAGTTTTCAAAAGACGATACATTCCATCAACTGCGTAGTATTGAATTTTTGATGAAAAAGAATTGAAATTTTCTATTAAAAATTTTAAAGCATCTTTCCTAATTTCTGAACTGACTCCAAAATGCATTTCTACTCCATCATGCTCCTCATTATATCCGAGCTTACCTGTAGATAAATCTATTAAACTATCAATTACCTTAAACTTTAAATGAATCTCTACTTCCTCAGACTCAAGAACTTTAATTAATCGTGATTTGGATCTGTCTCGAATGTCTCCATCATCACTTGAAAATGCAAAAAAAGTTAGTGCATTTAAAGCCATCTCCTGTTTCCCAGGATCTGGGTTATGTTTTGAAATAAAACGTAAAACTTTTAATGCACTTACTTGTTGTCGTAGTGAAGCATTATATTTTTTCTTTAGCTTTTCTATTGATGAATTTAATTCCTTAAAATTTTGACTTCTATTAAAAGTCAATGATGTTAATCTCCCTTGCGTAGCACATGCACTTAACCATATTGTAAGCAATAAATTTATAATTAAAAAAACTTTATTTTTGAGAGATTTTTTCAACATATTTTGAAATTAAAAAATTAGTGAAAATTGTATACTAGTTCGTTTATCTTCTAACTCTCCAGCATAGCCTCCTATTTCTTCAGAATATTTTGCAAAGTCAATTTTGAAGCCAAATAGGTTTGCTGACCACCCTACACTGTTATATGGACCATTTCTTCCGGCACGAAATGATAACATGTGATGCCCATTAAATAATCTGTTCCAACCAAATTCAACTCCAAGTTTTACATTCCTGTCAGAAATTAAATTCCCTTCAGAAACCATCTCTTGCCCGTCAAAAAGGTCTTTATAATCAGCTGATATAATAATATCAAAACCATTTAACTCTGAATTCGTGCTTATACCTAAATCCAAGGTCATTGGGACTTTGCCAGCATCTCCAAAATCATGACTTCCAATGTTTTTTAAACTTACCGCTACTTTAGGCTCCATGTTCTGTACACCATCAAAGTGATAAATCATGCCCAAATCTGGAGCCAGTGATGTTGCTGAAGTATGGACTAATTTCATGAGCTTATCCGTTTTCTTATCTTCTATGAGTTCAATTATTTCTTCATCTGCTATATGTAATTTCTTGTCGATACCTTTTCTTGTTACAAGCTTACCTCCAACTCCAAAATCAAGTTGATAATCCATAAAACTCCATGCCATTCCAAATGCTATTCCGTATTGCAAAAATAATTTTGTCTGAAAATATGGGAAAATAGGATTTCTAATTTGAAGATCTGCATAGGAATTACCAAAAATTGACCATCCAAATCTAGAATTAACGTGACTCAATAAGCCAATATCTATTTCATTATGTATATTTTTTCCTGCTAATTCTCCTAAAGAAGAAAAACTACCACTGGATTTACCTAAATTATTAATATTTTCGTTAAATGTAGAGTTAAAACCGACAACATGGTACATATTATAAATTACTGAACGTAAGCTGGCAGGATTATAAAATAGAACCATTTCATCATTTACCGCAGAAGTAAATGCGTTCCCCATTCCTCTTGCCCTAATACTTTCTCGAATAAATTCTGGCTCTGATGCATGAACTATTTGAATCAAAATAATCCAGAAGCAAAATAAAATTGTAAAAATTCTAAAAATTTGCAAAATTTCTGTTCTCAAAAAGGAAATCAAAATTGTTTGCGTATTATTTTTTTTGCCTGGCAGCAAAAAGAGATTGAGAAAATTCTGCCATACGTTGTTGAATAGAAACATGATTTTCATCTGGATATGTATCTTGGAATATTGTAAATCCTAACATATTCCAGGCAATAAGTCCATCTTCCTTATCAAGGTCATTTTCATCCATCAAATTCAAAAAACCTCTTACAGTTTGTTCTATCTTAGCTTTGCGTTTGGCCTTTTCAAATATAAATTTTTGGTCTGTCATCAGTTAATAAATATTAAAATTAAAATAATTTTAAACTTACTCATATAATTTGAATTTTTTTGCATCAGTGGGAATTATTTGTCTATAAATAAATTAAGTTGATCCATGTGTTGTAAAATTCTTTACAACATCTCAACTACAACTCTTCCACACTGACCACCTGCAAGAATTTTATCTATTTCAGGACTTAATTCGTCTAAATTACAATCCTTGCTTAGCTCATCGAGTTGAGGGATTTTCCATTCACCAGCAAGCAAATCCCATACTTTACATCTTAAATCAAAATGAGTTTCACTAGAATCTACTCCGAGTAAGCTCACTCCACGTAGAATAAAAGGAAAAACAGTTGTAGTTAATTCTGGCGAGTCCACTAATCCTGTTGAAACTACAGCGCCTCCCCTCTTAGTTGATTTAAGAAGATTACCTAACGTAACACCACCTAATGTATCTATTGCTCCTCCCCATCTTTCTTTCAATAGACCTTTTCTTGACTCAATTTTAAATTCATCTCTATTAATTATTTCTGTAACACCTAGGGTCTTTAAAAAATTGATTTTATCTATTTTGCCAGTTGATGCCACCACGGAGTATCCTAAATGAGTTAGTAAAGCAACAGATAAACATCCAACTCCACCCGTTGCTCCTGTTACAATGATATCTCCATTCGAAGGATCAACACCATAATTTTGAAGTGCACAAACTGAAAGGCCTGCGGTAAAACCCGCAGTACCGAGAATCATTGATTCTTTTAAATCAAGACCATCCGGAAGCAGAACCACCCATTCTGCTGGGACCCTAATATATTGTCCAAAACCACCCGCAGTATTCATGCCCAAATCATAACTAGTAACAATAACAGAGTCACCTGATTTGAATTTAGGATTGGAGCTATATTCTACAACTCCTGATGCATCTATTCCAGGTGTATGTGGATAATTATTTGTTACTCCTGAATTTCCGATGCATGAAAGTCCATCTTTAAAATTTAAAGATGAATAATGAACCCTTATAAGTACTTCACCTTCAGGAAGGTCATTTAATCGCCTATCCTTAATTCTTCTAACAAAAATATTTTTTTCAGTTTTTTCTATAACAAGAGCACGAAAATTTTTTTCAATCATTTTTTTTACCAATTTATTTAATCTAAAAATTTTATTAATGGTTTAATTACCTCAAGATCTTTTTTACAGCATGTATTTAAAGAATATTCTTCTTTTCCCATTTTTACAATCAAAACTGGCCCCCAAAAAGGATTTTCATTAAATTCCCATTCTGTTTGTCTTCCTTGGTAAGCACCTTCTCCATCAATATATGCTAAATAATCTCCTCCAAGATTTTCCATATCTGTTGATTCGCACCTCAATAGATCGCATAGCATATCTAAATTTAAATTTTCTTCAATTAGATCAATTCTTTTCAAATCTGGATCAATATAAATCCAAGTCCCATATTGTGAAAATTCTAAATTCATATTACTTGTAAAAATACAAAAACTTTAACAAATTGTATAGTATCTGTTACAATATTAGTAAATAATTAATACATGATTATGTCAAAAACATCAGTAATAATTTATACAGATGGTGCTTGTGCACCTAATCCAGGGGTTGGCGGATGGGGTGCCGTTCTAATTTCAAATGAACATAACCTGCGCTCAGAAATTTCTGGTTCAGAAGTCTACTCAACAAATAATAGAATGGAAATCACAGCAGTAATTAAAGCTTTAGAATGCCTTAGAAAATCATGCATAGTTGATTTATTTACCGACTCTACATACGTTAAAAATGCATTTGATAAAAATTGGATAAAGAATTGGCAAAATAACGGATGGAAGAGTCAGAATAAAAAACCTGTTGCAAACAAGGATCTTTGGCTTCGTTTGATTGAAGTAACTCAAAATCATGAAATTTCTTGGCATTGGGTTAAAGGACATTCTATAAATAAAGAAAACAACAGATGTGATGAGTTGGCCGTTCAAGCCCGAGAGAAAATAAAGTTAAATAGTATAAATAAAAAAAATTGATTTTTTTCTGTTCATAAATTTTCTTTAACAACTTTAATAATTTCCAAAACCTGCTCATTTGAAAATTTCCCATCGATGCTATATAGGACCTCACCGTTTTTTCCAAAAACCATAACATCACTGCTGTCATCTTTCAGACCCCACTTTTTAACCAATATTTTTTGCAAATCTTTGACATAAACCGTATTTTTATAATTTTCTTGCTTAGTTTTTAATTTAATATTTAAAGCAAAATTTGGTAACCACGTAGCAGCCATATTAATTACTCCAACAGAACCATATTTATTTAGGTCAAACTTCTCAGCCTTAAGAGCTTCACTAACATGATTATTTAAATCTGCCTCATCAGGGTCTACATAAAATAAAACAGTGATTTTACCTGAAACAAGTTCATCGCTGCTCCATTTGCTGCCATCTAGCCTTCCTCCCATATCTCCTTCAAGAACAATTTTAGGTGGCACTAATCCAACTGGTAATTCAGCAAATCCAATTATTGAAGTAAACAAAAAAACAACTAACAAAAATATTTTTTTCATATTTTTTATCCATTTTAAAAATTTTTTAAAATAAAGTACAAACTAGTAGCATAAATTTATAATTAAAAGACAAAAATTATTTATTTATAGGTAGAGGCATGATGTCGGGAAAATTTAAACAAATGGGAAGCTTAATTGAACCATCACGTTGTTGACCATTTTCAATAAGTGCTATTAATGTCCTTGAAACAGCAATTGCAGTACCGTTCAACATATGTACATATTGATTTTTTCCCGTCTTCATATCTTTAAAACGAATATTCAATCTTCGAGATTGATAATCTGTACAGTTTGAAGTTGATGTAACTTCACCCCATTTACCTCGACCTGGCATCCATGCCTCTAAATCATATTTTTTGTAAGCCGGAGCCCCAAGATCTGCGGCACATATATTTACCAATTGATAAGGTATTTCCAAATCTTGATAAATCTTTTCCTCAATATTTCGCATTCTTTCATGCATATCCTCTGACTTATCAGGATGTGTAAAAGCAAACATCTCAACTTTAGAGAACTGATGAACCCTATATAAACCTTTTGATTCTCTTCCGGATGCTCCAGCTTCTGTCCTGTAACAATGAGAAAGCCCTGCGAAAAGAACGGGTAATTGATCTTCATTTAAGATTTTATCTTTTAATAAACCCCCAAGAGTTATTTCAGCAGTAGCAATCAAACAAAGATCGGATTCCTCTATAGAATAAATCTGAGTTTCTTTACCTCGAGGGTTAAATCCAATACCATCTAAAATTTCCTCTCTAGCCAAATCAGGAGTAATATGAATAGTAAATCCTTCTTTTTGCAGCAAATTTAATGCATATTGTGCTAATGCTAATTCCAAAAAAACAGCCTGATTTTTTAGATAATAAAATTTTTGTCCAGCAACTTTAGAACCTCCTTCAAAATCAATCAGATTAAGATTTTCCATTAAATCAACATGATCTTTTGGTTCAAAATCAAATTCTCTTTTAGTTCCTACTTGCTTAATAGAAAGATTATCCTCATCCGAAAAACCTTCTGGGACATCTGGATGGGTTAGATTTGGAACAAGTTTATGGATATTATCACGATCATAAATAATTTTTCTCAGTACTTCCTCTTTTTGATATTCATCTTCACGTAAATTTTTTGACTCTTCAATTAGAGGCCTACGTTCTATGTTGGGAATATCAGTTTTCATTTTTGAACTTATCTCGTTTCTTCTTTTTCTTATTGAATCAATATCAGTCGTAATTCGCCTAACTTTCTCATCAAGCGTTAACAATTTTTCAATGTCAACTTTAACATTTCTTTTTCTACAATTATCAGCAATTTTTTTTGGATTGCTACGTATTAATTTAATATCAAGCATTTTTAAAATTTAATCCCATAAATAATTATTTCTACTATTAAAATAACCTCACAAAATTTGACATATAATAGGATAAAATGTAATAATTTTTTCAGAATGGACGTTTTAAATGATAGTCAGTCATAGCTTGAATCGCTGATGCAGTTGATAAAAGGCGATTATCTTCAAAACGTCTACCCATAATTTGAATGCCTATTGGTAAACCATTTTTACTGGCTCTCCCAGGAATTGATATTGCTGGTGTTCTTGTCAAGTTTGCAAGCACGCTGCAAATATCTGCTAAATACATTGATAATGGGCTCTCCGTCTTCTCTCCTATTTTAAAAGCTGTGAATGGAGAAACTGGCCCCAGAATAAAATCATATTTTTTAAAAATACTAGACACGTTTTTTTCCATTGAGGACCGAACCTTCAAAGCTTTTCCATAATATTGGTCATAGTATCCAGAACTAAGTACAAATGTCCCTAACATAATTCTTCTTTTTACCTCTTCACCGAATCCCATTTTCCTAGTAGATTCGTATAATGATTTTAAGCTTGAGTGATCACTATTTCTAATTCCATAACGTACCCCATCAAAGCGACCGAGGTTAGAGCTTGCTTCAGCAAAAGCAATTAAATAGTATGTGGGAATGACGAATTTTAAAAAATCGAATGATTGTCTTTCTACTAAAGCACCATGTTCACATAAAAAATCTGCGAATTCATTTACACTAGATACTACTTCTGGGTCAATTGATTCCGAATCAATATATTCATCTGGAATACAAAAGCTTAGACCACTTAAGTTTTCAACTACGGGAGTTTCTATAAGATTTATATTTGCTGAAGTTGCTTCTTTGAGATCATATCCATTTATAACAGAAAAAACATACTCACAATCTGATGCTCTTTGCCCAAATATTCCAATTTGGTCCAAAGAAGAACCATAAGCTACTAGACCATACCTTGAAACAGTTCCATAAGTTGGTTTAAATCCCGTAACACCGCACATTGATGCTGGTTGCCGAACAGAACCACCTGTATCAGATCCTAGAGCCATCAAAGACATCCCAGAAACTACTGAAACAGCTGCCCCTCCGCTACTACCCCCAGGAACAAAATCTTTATTCCACGGATTCAGTGTAGGGCCATATGAAGAATTTTCTGTAGATGAGCCCATTGCAAACTCATCCATATTTGTTGTACCAATAATTATAGCATCTTCTGACAACAATTTTTCGACTACTGTTGAGTTGTATGGAGACTTATAATCATTTAGAATCTTTGATCCACATGAATTTCTTAAATCTGAATCGGATATACAAATATTGTCCTTAATTGAAATCGGAATTCCGGCAAGTTTCCCCACCTTTTTACCATTAGCAAATTTTTTGTCTATATTTCTAGCTCTAGAAATTGCCAAATCTTTTGGCAATAAGCTAAGAAAAACATTTAAAGATGGATTATACCGTTCAATCCTAGCATAAACTGCTTCAATTATTGATTCGGCAGAAATATTCTTGGCTTTTAAGTGTTTAATCAAATCTACTATGGAGGAGCCAAAAGGTGACATTTCTTTAGTTTGCATTTTCTTTTTCGAGTTTCTCTACAAGTCTAATATAATCACGTTTAGCATCGTCTTTTGATTTTCCTTCTAACTTCTTCCAACTATCATACTTTGCCCTACCCTCAAAATCAGCGAATCCTGGTCGCTCTCCAAAAATATCCCCTTCATTTGCCTGCTTATAAAGTGAATATAATTCTAATAAAATATCGTTTGGTGGTCTTTTTGCGAGCTTAGTAGATCTTTCAGTTGCAGATTCAAATTCATCAATTAGGTCCATGTTTTCTCCAAAAAAAAGGGTTTATACTTATACAGAAACACTAACAGAGTAACAATAAAATTCAATATAAAACTAATTTTGAATCAACAATTTATAATCAAATAAGCTTAAAAAATAAGGTTTAAAAATTAATAAAATTTAGTCTATAAACTATACTAAATTATTTTACAAAAAAATGATTTTTTATAAATTTTACTTTCTTTAATAAAATGTATTATATTTTTTATTATTTTTAAAAATTAAAATACCAAATAAGTTATTTTTATATCTGAAAGATATTTTTTCATCAGTTCTAAAAAAACTACTTACCTGAGCATGAATCATGCATGGACAGTAATGATATATTTGGTTACTATAATAAAATGTAAGATTCGACATTTACGAGATTTTATTTAACTGATTTTAAATCTGAGTAAACCAAAAAAAATTTTTAGGACATTAATTGAAAGGATTTTGTAATGGTTAACCAACCGGTATTAATTGTGGACGATGAAGTTGAAATGCGAATAGCAATGTCTGAGACTCTGAAACACTGTGGCTATCCAGTGGAAATATCTCATAACGCAATCGACGCACTGAAAAAATTCAAACAAAATGACTACTCATTAGTCATTACTGATATGACCATGCCTAAAAGAAGTGGCTTAGAATTATTGAAAGACATAAAAAGTATCTCACCATCCAAGCCAGTAATTATGGCTACAGCATATGGCACTGTAGAAACAGCTGTCGAAGCTATGAAACACGGAGCGTTTGATTATATAAGAAAACCGATAGATTTTGGTTCATTTCAATTTATCGTTCAACAGGCTTTAAATTATAGAGAAACTTCTTCAAATTTAGCCTCTCCTGTTGAAAAAAATAAATCTAAGTTGAAACCAGAAATTATTTCGAAGGAAATTATTACACAAAATCAAAAAATGATGAATTTACTTAAAGTAGCAGAAGATGTTGCAAAAAGTAAATCAACAGTAATGATCCAAAGTGAAAGTGGAACTGGTAAAGAATTAATGGCTTCATTTATTCATGAAAAGTCTGACAGATCAAATAGACCTTTTGTAGGAATAAACTGTGCGGCATTACCAGAAACTTTACTTGAAAGTGAGCTATTTGGTCACACAAAAGGAGCTTTTACTGGAGCAATTAATGATTATCGTGGAAAATTTGAGCAAGCTCACACTGGTACTATTCTTCTGGATGAGATAAGTGAAATGGCTCTACCCCTGCAGGCAAAACTTTTACGTGTATTGCAAGAATACCAAATTGATAAAGTTGGCGGAAAAGAACCGATTCCTGTAGATGTACGAGTAATTGCCACTACTAATCAAAATTTATTGGGAATGATAGATTCGGGAAAGTTTAGAGAAGATCTGTATTTTCGTTTAAACGTTATACCTATCTCTCTTCCGCCCTTAAGAGATAGAATGGATGACGTCCCTATACTGGTCTCACATTTCATAAAAAAACATTCAGAAATAAATAACCGTAACTCTCCTGCCGTCAACCGAGAGACTCTTAATATACTGACAAACTATCATTGGAGAGGCAACGTAAGAGAATTAGAAAATGTAATTGAAAGAGCTCTTTTACTTTGCAACGGTGAGGAAATTAAACCAAATCATTTGCTTATGTCCTCTCAAATAGGCGAAATATCAATAAATGAAGATTTAAATTCAATAAGACCACAGTCATCAGATCATAAAGATGAATTTACTAATGAGAATGGATACAAAGAAAATGAAATTATGACATATGAGGAGAACACAAACTTCGATATTGAAGTAGGAATGTCAATGAAAGAAGCTGAAAAGCGCTTCATTTTTAAGACCTTAAAGGAAACAGAAGGCAATAGAACTCACGCAGCTAAGACTTTAGGAATAAGCATAAGGACTTTAAGAAACAAACTCAATGAATACAGAACAGAAGATGAGAATTTAGAAATAGAACCTGAAGATTGATAAACAATATTTTTGGAAAATTTACAACAAATTGGGACTGTAATAAGGCGAACCAAAAGTTTCTACTATGTAGATATTGGAGAAAGTAAGCCTCGTTTCTGTAGGATTCGTGGGAAATTATTTAGTGAAAATACTTACGAAAACAAAATAGCCGTAGGAGATAAAGTAGAAGTAGATCAATCTTCAAATAAAAGTATGGGCTTAATTTGTAAAGTCCTACCTCGAAACACAAAATTTGCAAGACGTGTCAAAACAGGGGATTCAGAACAAGTATTAGTTAGTAATGCAGATACGCTTTTAATGGTTACTTCTATCAAAAACCCTTCATTTAAGGGAGGTTTGGTAGATAGATTTTTGGTAGCCGCATCATGCAGCGGATTGGAAACATTTCTCATTTTAAACAAAATTGATTTAGCAAATTCAAAAGAAATAAAGCCTATTAAAGAGCTTTATTCATCACTAGGATGTAATGTTATTCTTACAAGTGTTTATGAATCCAAAGGCTTAACAAAACTAAAAAAATTAATTAAGAATAGAACCTCCATACTTTCCGGACATTCGGGTGTCGGAAAATCCTCTTTAATATCAGCTCTTTACCCAAAATGGGGTATTCGAATAGGTAAAATTAGCAACAAATCAGGCAAAGGACAACACACAACTATTATGCCAGAAATGTTTCGTCTCCCCCAGGGGGGCTTCATTATCGATACTCCTGGGATTCGAACCTTTGAGCCAGTGGTTGAAAAAAAGGATCTAGATAAACATTTTAAAGATTTTTCACCTTATATCGGCAATTGTAAATTCAAAGGGTGTACTCATAGGCACGAACCAATGTGTAACGTTAAAGAAGCAGTTATAGGTAAAGAAATATCTCAAAAAAGATACAAAAGTTATTGTAACTTATATGAATCACTCTAATTAAATTTTCTCATAAATTAATTTTTTAACTTTCTTGAAATTTTAGCAAAATTTTCTTTTGCAGAAAGACTATCATCTAAGAAATCGCTCTTATAATTATAACTTAATTTTTTATCGTTGAAGGGAATTCCGATAGATAATTCCCCCAAAATAATAGAGTTAGATTTTATTTTTTCAAAATCTGCTCCTGGAAAAATTACAGATCTAATTTTTAACACATTTTGCATTTCAGAGAAATTTTCTTTTAGATGATTTAGAAGTTCATCTAACCTCATATTTTCATCTAGAAAATCTAAATCTTTCTTATTGGTAACGTAAAGAATCAAAATAGAAAGATTATTAGAAACTCTATGTAAAAATGCTGGCATACATTTTTGATTGATTTCATTTGGAGTTATAAAATGCCAGTCTTTAGCAAGAGAAGCTACTAATTTCTGGTCTAAATTAATTTTTTCTATTTGACCTACATGACAGCGTATATCATCAATATTTAATTCTGGTAACAATCTATTTAATAAATTTATATATCTCACCTTCTCAGAATTAATAGCATAAGAGACACTCCCATCATAAACAGTTAGATGTAAAATGATTTGAAAATCATTAAACTTAACATTATTTTTTAAAAATTCTATTTCATCTTTGGCAATTGATCTCCCAAAGTCTTTTCTCAAATAACCTAAGAATTGTTCATAATTACCAAAATTCTTTCCAATATTTTTTTCTATCTTATAATACAAATCATGCTTTAGTTTTGATCCCTTCAATTCGCTAAGTAAATTTGAATTTAAAACAATTTTTTTTTGTTTAGATATGTTCCTTGGATAAGCATTATTTGTTATAAATTTATCAATTTTTATATTCCATATTTTGCGCAATTTTAGTAAAGGGAGAATATTTGTTTTTCCATAAATATCAAAAATTTTAAAAAGGGTTGACAAAACATCTATATAAGGCTTTTTTCTGAATTTTTTTTGATTTTCATTCAAACGAAAAAAATTTCCTTTTAAATTGTGATTATTTTTTTGGTCTAGTAGACTGTTCACGGTTTATAATCTCTTTTTTTAAACATTTTATGACAGAAAGTGAAATTCCAGGGATCTTAGTTGCAATGCCATCACTTGAAAATACATATTTTGAAAAATCAATAATTTTACTTTGTAACTATAATGCTGAAGGAGCTTTTGGATTAGTCATGAATCGGCCATCTCCAACAAAAGTAAATGAACTGATTTCCTATGAGTTGAAAAATAAAGAGGTATTTAATACACCCATATTGTTAGGAGGACCTGTCGAACCTAATTCTTTTTGGGCGATTCACAGCTCAGAAATTTCAACACAAGATACTACAAAGATTTCAGCAAAATTAAATTTAAGTTCAGCACATGAAATATTAAGTTTTCTTTCAAAGGGACACCAAATAAGTTCATATCAATTCGGCATCGGTTATTCAGGCTGGGGGCCTGGACAACTAGACCGTGAAATAAATGAAGAATCATGGTGGCTTGCCCCATTAGATGAATCTGTACTAATAAATATTGAATACGGTCTTCGCTGGGAAAAAACCATGGAAAATCTAGGTTTTGATCTGCTAAATACTACATTTTCTCAAACAGGAATGGTTTAAGAAAATTTATTCTGATTTAACAATTTTAGGATAACTTTTTGTAAATTGTCGAAATTCATCCCAAAGACTTTCAATAGAAGTCCCCTGCTTAATGAAACTTTCTCCTATTTTTTTTAGCATAATAAAATTTATAGCATTATTTTGAGATTTTTTATCATGCAAAATCAAATCATGAAAATTCTTTTTGTTAAGTTTAGCTAATCTTATAGGCTCAACAATTTTACCTAGAGAATTTATAATTATTTCCCAATCATCTTTAGGAAGCTCTTTCCAGCGCCATGATACAAATGAAGCAAAGCACATACCAGCGGCAACAGCTTCCCCGTGCAAATATTTACCATATCCTGAATGTGTTTCAATTATATGTCCAAGTGTATGCCCAAAATTTAAATTTGCCCTCAATCCTTTTTCTTTTTCATCAAATTCAACAATTTTTCCTTTAATTTGACAAGAATGAAGTATTGCCTTACTTAAAAAATTGAAATCAATATTTTCCAAAGAATGTTTGATAGAAGATTTAAAAAAATTTGAATCTTTTATTAATCCATATTTTAGCAATTCAAAATACCCAGATCTCAATTCTCTTAAGGGTAAAGTTTTTAGAAAATTTAAATCTATACAAACATATTCTGGTTGCTTGAATGATCCAATAGAATTTTTGCCTAGTGGGTGATTAACTGCTGTTTTACCACCGACGCTACTATCAACATTTGATAATAATGTCGTAGAAACTTGAATAATTCTTATTCCTCGAAGAAATATTGAAGCTGCAAAACCTCCCATATCGCCAATTACTCCGCCACCAAACCCAATTAATAATGTTTGTCTGTTGGCGCTTACATTCATTAGAAAATCAAGAATTTGTGAAAGGGTTTTTAAATTTTTGTATTTTTCACCGTCTGGGAGTATACATAAAGAAACCTTTACTCCGGAACCTTTCAAAATATTGACAATAAGGTCAGGATAAAATTTTTGAAGGGTAGTATTAGTAATAACTACTACATGATCTGTATTAGTATTTTTAACGACTTCAGGTAAGCGGTTTGATAGGATATCAGTGCCTATATCTATTTTATACGAAGAATTTGGTAAATTTACTTTAATGGAATGCATCGATTTTTTATATTATTTCAGTTTCATTAAGATACCTGCTACAGAAAAATTGACTTCATCGCATGATTCACTGAGTTTTTGTGAAATTTTACCCGATAAGTCAGAGAATTCTCTTGCTAAAGGATTATCAGGAATAATCCCTAATCCAACCTCATTCATCACAAAAATTAAATCATTCTTAAGACTGAGAAGATTTTCTATTTCACTAAAAATATTTTTTTTAGATATTTTATATTGTAATGCATTATTAAGCCACATTGTAATACACTCAATAAGTACCGGGTTGCTTTTATTTCTAATTACTTCAAACAAATTAAGTGGTTCTTCAATTGTTTTAAATTTTTTACCTCGTCTTTTACGGTGACTCTCAATACGACTATCCATTTCATTATCAAATATTTCACATGTAGCTAAATAAATTGGAATATTTGAATCGGCAATTTCAAGAATACGTTTCTCAGCATTAATTGATTTCCCACTTTTTACTCCCCCAGTTATCAAAATTTTCATAATTCAATAAAATGTATAAATGGGAAAATATTTAATAAAACTCCAAAAAACAAAACTCCTAGTAATGCTGAACCAAATGCTAATTTATTCATTTTGTTAATGTCTAAAAAAGTTGCACCTTCTCTCTCAAATGAATCTCCTAACCAAAAATTGTGATCTAATTTACCTTCTCTCCAAATTGGTCCGCATAATTTTATTTTTAGAGCTCCTGCTGCAGTAGCTTCGCACCAACCTGCATTTGGACTATTTAATTTCGAGTAATCTCTCAACCCCACTTTAAGTGCAGCTAAACCTGAAAATCCAGGGAATATAAATGCTGTCAAAGATAGTAAAATCCAGCTTAGTCTAGCTGGCGCCCAACTTAAGTAATCATCAATTTTTGCTGCAAACCATCCAAAATCAATATACCTATCATTTTTATAACCAATCATTGAATCAAGAGTATTAAAAAGCTTATAGACAAGCATTCCATTTATACCAAAAAAACAATAATAAAAGAGTGGTGCTATAACACCATCGTTTAAATTTTCACTAACACTTTCAATAGTAGCTCTTCCACAGGCATTCATATCCATTTTTTTTGTTTCCCTACCTACAATCAAACTTACCATTAGCCTTGCTTCTGAGAGATTCCTATTTTCCATCGCTTTAGAGATGTTTTTTGAATGATTTATAAGATCCCGAAGGGCTAAAAAACTCCAGCCTAAATAGACATACCAAAACCAAAGAATACTCCAATGAATTGATAAAAAAATATCATTAACAATGTTAAAAAATATAAGAGTACTAACTACCATTAAAAGTACTAAAATAATCCCCCCTATTTTTCCTATGTGACCCATTATTCTTAGTTTATTTTCATAAAAGACTTGAAGTTTAGCTATTATTCTAACCGGATGAAAAGAATATTTTGGATCTCCAAAAAGCAAATCCAGAGAAATTATTAAGGCCAATATTAAAATAGGATTTGATATAAAATCTTCAAGATCAGCAAACATTTATTTTTCTTCGGTAAGCCAAAGTTTTTTAGAAAAAATAAAAGTTAAACTACATATCACTAATAAAAGACTAATTGAATACGCAGCAAGTAACTTTGATTGACCAATAATAAAATATTGATTGTCCATTCTTAGAGGGGTTAAAATTGAGCGCAGTAATGAATACATAATCAAATAACAAGCCGCTATCATGCCAGGTCTGAAATTTTTTAATCTAAGTTTCCAAAGGAAAGTGAAAATTAAAAAATTCCCTAAAGATTCATAAATCATTGTTGGATGAACTGGTTCTCCATGAGCATAACGGTCAATTTCTGTTCCTGCTGGAAATACAACACCAGTCCAAAAATCAGTGACTGGCCCTGCAGCCTCTCCATTTGTGAAGTTACCCCAACGTCCTATTGCTTGTGCTAAAATCATACACATTGCTCCTATATCATACATTGCCGGCAATGAAATTTTTTTTATGTAACAATAAATTGGGAAGCCAAGGATTCCGCCAATTATTGCCCCATGAACGGCAAGGCCTCCCTGCCAAATTGCAAAAATTTTCCATATTGGTTGGTATCTATAATAATTTGACCATTCAAAAATTACTTCGTAAAATCTTCCCCCAGTCAACCCGGAAAAAAAAATTATAATAACCATATTCATTACCTCATCATTATTCAAATTTATCTGTCTTCTTGAAACCTCTTTTATAACAATTTTTGTGCTAATCAAAATTGATATGGCATAAAATAAGCCATAAAAACGAGGTTCCAAATTGATATTAAAATAAGGTATTTCAATTGAAAAAATATATGGATACATAATTTCTTTTAATTATATATATTTCATTTTTACCCAGTTAGAGAATCACCAAGAATTAACTTTTGTTTTAAAATATTTGATTTGATTCCTTTTTCTGCTAAATCAAGCATTATATTTAGTTGATTCCTAGAATAAGTCCTTACTTCTGCAGCTCCCTGCAATTCAACAATTTCACCAGATTCCAGCATAACTACGTTCATATCCACATCTGTATTTTTATCTTCCTCATAATTCAAGTCCAGAAGAGGAATTTTATTTATAATACCAACACTAACTGCCGCAATAAATTTTTTTACTGGAAATTCTTTTATATCGCCAGAATAAAGCAATTTTCTTAAAGCAAGAATTAAGGATACAAATCCTCCATTTATAGAAGCAGTTCTAGTTCCACCATCCGCTTGAATTACATCACAATCAATCCAAATTGTATGATTTAATAGCAGTGAAAGGTCAACAACTGACCGTAAACATCTTCCTATAAAACGCTGTATTTCTTGAGTTCTTCCATCCAAATTATATGATTCTCTTTTTCTCCTATTGCCTGTAGCGCGAGGAAGCATTCTGTACTCTGAAGTAACCCAGCCATGAATTACTTCATTATTTGATCCTATTAGCCAATCTGGAACTTTTTTTTCTACAGAAGCTGTGCAAATAATTTTAGTATTACCTGAAGAAACTAGTACGGATCCCTCTGCATGAATACTATAATCTTTTACAATTTTGAGGGGGCGCACCTCATTTTTTTCTCGACCATCTGCTCTTTTATAGTTCATAATTTACTCAACTGTATTCATCATTTAATTGTTTTATGCCAAATGCATCACCAATAATAGTCAATCTATCTCCTTCCAGTAAAACAGTATTTCCTCTTGGAATAATAGTAACTCCTTTTCTTCGAATCAATGCTACCAAACTACCTTCAGGCATTTTTATTTCACCGAGTGATCTACCTATCAAAATTCTACTGGGTTTTTCTTTGTTTATTTGAATTGATAAAAATCTTTCGTCACGCAACAAAATTTCTTTTAGCTCTTGTTCATCTTTTGCCAGCAGCCAGTCCTTAATAAAATTTTGATCATCTACTCTTCCTGCTATCTGCGCCAGTATACGTAGATGTTGTCCGGGATTTACCTTAGGACTTGCTAAAAAGAAAAAAGCGTGGATTGGGCCTTGGTAAGATATCGCTCCGGAAGTATCAGGAGCTTCAACGTAACATGGTTCTTTCGTCCTAACTAAAACCATTTCTGTACGATCAATTTCAGGAAGCCTAACGTGCGGTAATGCAGCACCATGCGAAATTGGAGTAGCTCCTATCCTGCTTCCATCTAAAAAACTTTTTACAACGTCATCTATACTAAACGGCCTATTTCTACATAGATCTTTAGCTACAAAATGTGCAATATTTTCAAAGCTATAATTTTTTGAAAACTCTATTACCTTTGCACGAGCTATTAATTCATCAAAAGGATCTTCTTCTCGTAATCCTTTTTCTTTCATTATCGACCTTAGTTCACGATCAAGCCCTTCAAACCTCTGCTCCCCAAGACGAGCAAATAAGTGATAAATTGCACCCGATCTAATAACCCTAGCACGTCCATAAACAAGGTACCATATGGTCCCTAGAGTGACTAAAGATAAAGAGAATAAAATAGAAACTATACCCATTTCAGCAATAAGCCAAATTGGTGAAAAAACTCCAAAAATTTGCATCCAAGGATAAAGAGGCGATTTATATCCTGGATCATAAGCTTCAATCCTACTTTCCCGCATTACAATAACAGCAAAGCAAATAAGACCTAACATCATTAATTGAAAAGCACTTGCAAGTTTAGCTATACTGTCAATTTTAAAGAGTAAAAGTAGAATAATAATTAACCCAACTGTTAATGCAATTCCATAATGAGGAATATTTTTCTTTGTAAGTTTTGAAAACTTTCGAGGTATTAGATGGTCTCTACTCATTGCGAGTGGATAACGAGAAGCACTCAAAATACCCGCATTTGCAACAGAAGCAAATGCAATTACTGCTGCTATAGTAACTCCTATTTTACCTAAGTTACCAAAAAGTAATTCCGCAGCTGATGCTACCGGTGTTAAATCATTTGCTAATTCATATGAAGGAAGCACTCCAACAATAACCGTAGTTCCTGCTGCATAAACAACAATGGCTGTTATAATGGCAAGGAAAACTCCAAGAGGAAGATTTTTTTCAGGATTTTCTATTTCTTCTGCAACACTTGCAATATTTGTTATGCCGACATAACTAATGTAAACCAAACCAGCTGTAGAAATTACTGAAAATGTTCCTTTATCAAAAAAACCTTCAAAATTTTGTAGCTTGATATTTGGAATTCCATTTACAATAAAGATTAATAGAAAAAATAATAAAGAAAAAACCATAATTACTTGAATTATTCCTATTTTCTGAACTCCAAAAAGATTGATGATCCCAAATGAAATTGCAAGAGTAATAGCTAAATAAATTATAGGAATATCTTCCCAAAATATACTCAGATAAGCACCCATACCAATCAAAGCAAAAGCTGTTTTTAAAATTAGAGCCAGCCAAGTACCAAGTCCACCTATTGTTCCAATAAATGGCCCCATGCTTCTGTCAAGAAAATAATACGCTCCCCCTGCTCTTGGCATTGCAGTAGCAAGCTCTGCCATACTGAACATCGCTGGAATAAGAGGAATCGCCGCAATTAAATAACTCAAAATTACAGCTGGACCTGCATCTCTAAAAGCAATTCCGGGTAGTAAAAAAAAGCCGGCACTTAAAGTTGTTCCTGTCGCAATTGCATAAACATTAAGTAATCGGAGTTCTTTTTTTAGCATTTTAAAAAAATATTTTTTTATAAAAAGATGAAAAATTATATTCCATAAAATTTAGAACTTATTTTTAAATAAAATCATTGACTTGCTTTAATAACTTCCATATCTTCAGTTATTTTAAATTCAAAAAGTTTGTCATCTAGATCAATGTTATACTTAATGGACTTTAACTCGATAGTTCTAAAATCTCCATTTAATCCCATTAGAAGAATTTTTTTTAAGTTATATGTATCAGGATTTACTTGAAGCTGAATAAATTCCAAATTTGAATTATATTTTTTTGGTACCATTTCAACCATTAAACCATCTTGAGATTTAAGTAAGAAAAAACTAATATCTCTGCTTAAAAAATCTTTATTTAAGTCACCTACTCCCAACAAAAATGAAAGTGCCGTACCTCCTTCAATTTTTTTCAAATTTTGAATAGTAACATTTTCTAAAAGTGGATCAAATAACCATACAAATTCTCCATTTGTAACAAGTAGGTGCTCTTCAGGAACTTTATAAGACCAAAGCATCTTACCAGGACGTTTATAAATTATCTCACCGTTAGCTTTCTTAGATGGAGTTACTGAATTTTTTTTAAAACTAGTTTGAACAAATTGCCCTGAGAAACTTGAAATATTTTTGTACTGTATTTGTATCAATTTAAGTAATTCATTTTCATTGCTCTGAGCTTGAACAGAAAAAAAAAATATAAAAACAGTGATAAAAAAAATTTTGCTATTTTTCATAAAATTTTTATAAAAATAATTATCAAATATAAAAGTCATTAAATTAATACCTCAAAAAATTTTATTGTAAGATCCAAAAACTTGAAAAATATTTTGTAGATTAAAATTATTTTTATATAAACTGTAACAACCAAAAATAAATATTATTAAGGGAGGTAGCCATAGAACGTAAGGCTCATAATTTAGATTCATTGTCATTTCCTTTGCCGCAATCCATAAAATATAATAAACAACAACTAAGATTAAAGCGCGTAAATAAATGCCTGATTTCCCTCTTCTAGGCCCGATAATTCCTATAGAAACAATACTCATAGCAAAAGCCAAACAAGCCCAAGGAGTTGTAAGTCTTAAAAATAACTCAATTTCAGAAGAATGACCCGATTTCTTCCAAAGGGAAATCGTTGATTCTCCCCAAATATGGCCACCTTTTTTTTCAGGAACTATCTGTGGTGGTCTAAAAATATAATTAAATTTTTGGAAAGCAATTGTACGATAATTATCTCTAGAACTTTGGAAATGAATCAATCCGTCTTCTAGAAAAAGGACTAGGTCCCTTTCACCTTCTCTAACTTTTATGCGACCTCGATCGGCAATAGTAACCATTGAATCCTCAGAAAATTCTCGATCTGTTATAAAAACACCACTAAGTTCCTCATCTTTACCTTTCTCTTGAACATGTAAAACTTTGCCTGGGAAGTCGTAATTTAAAACCAATGGTTCAATAGTTTTTGCTGTTTGAGTCTTTAGAACTCGAATTTTTTCTCTTTCAAATGCTGCATAACCAGACGGTTGGAGCCATAGTGTTACACTTAAAGCAAGGGCTGTTGCAAATATGCCAAATACAATAAATGGGAGACAAATTTCCCAAAGACCAATACCTATAGAATACATAGCTGTGATCTCATTATCTGCTGAAAGCCTCACCATTAATATCACACAAGTTATTACAATTGCTAAAGGGATGGTAACTGAAACGAATTGAGGGAGTCTATAAATTAACATTAAACATACACTAAAAACACTAACCCCTTTGTCAACAATCAAGTATATTAGGCGATATACAGTTTCCATGGAAAGAATAAATGTAAGTATTCCAAGGGAAAGCACAAATGGAAAAATTAATTGAAAAAATATTGAACGAGAAATTAGCATAAAATATTTCTATAAACTATTTTTAATTTGCCATGCAACCCGCATTGCGTTAAGTCCATCTTGGGCTGTAACCTTAGGTTTTTCTCCCTCTCTAACCGATAACAAAAAACTTTTAATTTCTGCTAGTAAAGCATCTCCTTTTTCAAATTGAAAAGTATCTGGGGATAGTTCTTCAGCAAACAAAGTTGAATCTTTATCGACCTCTAGCTTTCTAGCTTGACCAGTGCCGTAATCTAAAGACAGATATAAGCCTGATTGGAAAATCCTCATTTTTCTCTCTGATTTATCTGAAACTCTGCTTGCTGTCAAATTTGCAATACAACCAGAAGGGAATCGTAAACGTGCATTTGCCAAATCAATTTTTTTAGTAATAATATCTATTCCTGTACTCTCAATATAATTAGGATATTCTCCTACTACCGACAAAACTAAATCAATATCATGTATCATAATGTCCATAATAACATCAACGTCTGTTCCTCTTTTAGGGAATGGAGCAATACGAATATTTTCAATAAACTTTGGCTTATTAATTATTTTTTTAAATTCTACAAATACGGGATTAAATCTTTCTAGATGTCCTATTTGTAAACACACATTTTTTTCACTTGCAATTCGTTTCAAAATTTCAGCTTGCTCTATTGTTGATGCAAATGGTTTTTCCAACAAAACATTTATTCCTCTTTCTAAGAAAATTTTTGCTATTTCATAATGGTGAATGGTTGGAACAACAATGCTTACTGCATCTACTATATCCAAAATTTTATTATAGTCTTTAAAAAATTTTACCTTTAGTTCTTCTGCTATTTTCTCTCCTTTATTTTCATCCAGATCAACTACTCCAATTAGTTTAGAGTCTTCTATTCCCGCATACTTTTGTGCATGAAATTTACCAAGGTAACCTACTCCTATGACAGCTGTTTTTAGCATTTTAAATTTAGCAAAATTTTAAAAAGTATTTATTTAATGTCTAAATCTATTAATTTTTTTTTAAGAACAAAAACAGTTTTTTCTGTTAAAGCAACCTTTTCTCTTAATTCTAATACTATTTTTTGAGGTGCTTTATTTAAAAAACCTTCATTTTTTAACTTTTTTTGACTCTTTTCTAAAAAATCCATTTCTGTTTTTAATTTTTTCTTCAAATCATCAATTTCCTTTTTTCTGTTAACTAATGAAGCTTCGACAGTTACTAAAGTTTCCTTAAAATATGAACAAAGATCATCTTTTATGTTTTTGGACTCTTTTTCATAAATTTTCAAATTATCTAGTCTGGCAAGACTCACTATCATTCTACTATGGATCCTGAACAGCTTTGCATGCTTTTCGGATTCTAGGGTGACTTCAATCTTTTGTTTTATTGATATATTTGTTTTCTCCCGCAATGCTCTTATTTCAGAAATACATTCTTTTATTATTTCAATGCGATCATATTCTAAACTAAAATTATATTTTTGAGGTTGTGGCCATTCACTAATAGCTAAAATTTTTGATTGATCAAAAAATCCCCAAAGTTTTTCTGTAACAAATGGAAGGAATGGATGCAGCAACTTTAGCAAAGTTGTGAACGCATAAGCAAGTACTTGATTATCTTCCAGTGAGCGTTCTGAATTTTTGTACATTTCCAAATACCAATCACAAAAATTACTCCAAAAAAAACTTTTAAGATTATCTGCGACATCAGATAAACGATGAGTGTTAAGCCCCGCTTGAGTATATAGAATTAAATTGTTAAGACCATGTAAAAGCCAGCCAGACAGTTCAGAATCAACTGTTTTGGGAGGATCTAATGAAGTATCTTTTTGGATAGTAATTAAAATATATCTTCCTGCATTCCAAATCTTGTTTGCAAAACGCCAGCTGCTTTCTAATTTTTCCTGATATAATCTTAGATCTTGTCCAGGTCCAGTCCCCAAAATCAAAGAGATTCGAAGACTATCTGCACCAAATTTTTCTATACTCTCTAAAGGATCAATTATGGTTTTTGGCTCAGATTTAGACATCTTTTTCCCATCCCGAGTCCTTATTAATCCATGTAAATATACTGTTTTAAAGGGAATTTCATTTATCATATATGTTGTCATCAAAATCATTCTAGCTACCCAAAAAAACAAAATATCATATCCTGTTTCCATAATGTCTGTCGGATGGAATTTTTGAAAATCTTTACTACCTTTTAAGAGATCTTGTATAGGAAGAGAATAATTTTTTGCTAATTCTGGATCTATAAGAGTACTCCAAGTCCAAAGAGCTGAGGAAAACCAAGTATCAAGTGTATCAGGATCCTGCTCCCAACCGTCTTTAGCTTTTAGTGGGATAATACTGACTTTAACCTCATCATTACGATAAAATACTGGAATTCTATGTCCCCACCAAATTTGTCTAGAAATACACCAGTCTTGTAAATTTTCGATCCAATAGAAATAGGTTGATTTAAATCTTTCAGGAACTAATTTAATATCTCCAGAAGTTATAACGTCTAACATAATTTCTTTAAGGCTATGTTTTTTTCCTTTCCACTTCACTGATCTTTTTCGTACATCAATAAACCACTGTTCTCTAATTTGTGGTTCAATCGCACCTCCTCCTCGACTATTAAATGCTTTACTATGAGAATAATTTGAATCAACATTAACTAATAAGCCCTTGTTTTTTAATTTTTCTACAATTTTGGGTCTTGCTTGATCTATTGACATACCTTCAAATTCTTTTGCAATAGGAAGTAAATTCCCTTCAAAATCTATAATTTGTTCTTTGTCTAATCCATGTCTTTCAGCAATTCCAAAATCAACATGATCATGCCAAGGTGTTATTGTCATAACTCCAGTTCCAAATTCCGGATCTACGACACTATCTTTAATAATAGTGGCCTTTATTTTCCCATTTATCCATTCACAATCAATATTTTCTCCATGTTTATATTCTTTGTATCTGATATCATTTGGATTCATAACAACATATTTATCACCAAATTTAGTCTCTGGACGAACTGTTCCAATTTGAAATGGGCCATATTGAAAAGTGTAAAACGGTGATTTTGTATCCTTCCTCTCAACCTCATCATCTGAAACATTTGTTTTTAAAATGGGATCCCAGTTAACGATTCTTGGACCTCTAAAGATTAAACCATCATTATACATTCTTTTGAATGTTTCATTAACACAACGATTCAGTTGATCGTCCATTGTATATCTTTCGCGACTCCAATCACAACTTGATCCTAATGCCTTAATCTGATTACGAATAATACCCTGAGAATTTTTTACATAACATTCTATTCTTCTTAAAACTTCTTCCCTACCAAGAGTAGATCTAGGATCAGAGATCCCTTCTTCATCTTTTATCTGTTGTAAAACAACATTTTCAGTTGCAATTGCCGCATGATCAGTTCCGGGAAGCCAAAGAGCCTCATAACCATCCATACGCTTCCATCTGATGAAAATATCTTCCAACACTAACATAACAGCATGACCTACATGCAACTGCCCAGTAGCATTTGGTGGAGGCATTGAAATGGTAAAAGAAGGTTTTTCGGAATTTCTATCGGCATTGAATGCACCAATTAAATCCCACTTTTTTGAAATCTCTTTTTCAAATTCTTTTGGATTGTAAGATTTGTTGATAAAGGTCATTTTTTATTCATTTAATTAAATTTGGTAAGTGGGGTAAGTATTCGCAACTTATTATTTCATTAAAATCTTGGAGACATTTGGAATTCTTGCTTCAATTTTTTTAAAATATTTAAATGATTTAAATTTTTAAAAACCTAAAAGAGTTTTTAGGCTATCTTTTTAGCTAATCCACAACACTTTTTATATTTTTTACCACTCCCACAAGGGCATGGTTCATTCCTACCAATTGAAGGTTTTGCCCTAATAGGCTGGGATTTAGGGGACTCATTTTCTTGTTTATATGATTGATTATCTACTTCTCCATGTATGAATTCTAAATCGTCAACTGCTGACTTTTTAGACTCTGTCTCAACTATAGGGTTTGCAATCGTTAATTTAAAAAATGTACTAACAGCTTCAAAATCTATTCTATCCATTAGATCAGAAAACATTTCAAAAGCTTGTTTCCTATACTCATCTAGTGGTTTTTTTTGGGCATAACCTACCAAACCAATACCTTCTCGCAAATGATCCATTGAGAGTAAGTGATCTTTCCATAAATTATCATTAACTTTAAGTAATACTTGTCTCTCCAAATCAAGAACCATTTGATTCAAAACATCTTTACTTTCTACTTCAGAAACACTTTTTTCTAGATTTTGTTCTGCAACTTTTTTAAAAAAATCGATTTTTTGTTCATAAATTTTTTCAATCCAATCATAAAACTTTTCTGAATATTCATTTGGTTCAATTTCATCTTCATACCATTTTTCATTAGGTAATTTCTCGAACACTCCCTCAAAAGATCTTTTAAAACCTTGAAGATCCCATTGATCGACAAATTTTTCTGAACAATGTTCTTCGAAAAATTTATCAAATATACTAAAACACATTTCTAGAATTAGATTATTAACTCCATCACCAAGAATTTCTCTTCTTCTCCCATAAATTATGGATCTTTGCTTTTCCATAACATCATCATATTCCAATACATGTTTTCGAATATCAAAATGATATCCTTCAACTTTTTTTTGCGCATTCCCTATTGCTCGAGTAATAAATACATGTTCGATTGGCTCATCTTCTTCTATATTAAGTTTATCCATCAAATTAGAAATACGTTCCCCTCCAAAAATCCTTAGTAGATCATCTTCCAATGATAATAGAAACTGTGTCGCTCCCGGGTCACCTTGTCTTCCAGAGCGACCTCTTAATTGATTATCTATTCGGCGACTGTCATGTCTTCCTGTTCCCAATACAAACAACCCTCCAACTTTTAGAGATTCATCTGAAGGTTTAATATCTGTACCTCTACCCGCCATATTAGTTGCTATAGTAACTGAGCCAAACTGACCTGCATTAGAAATAATTTCTGCTTCACGTTCGTGATGTTTGGCATTAAGCACTTCATGCTCAATATTATTTTTTCGTAATAGCTTACTAATAGACTCAGAACCTTCTATAGAAACTGTCCCAACTAGAACAGGTTGCCCTTTTCCATGTAACTCTTTAATCCGCTCTATCGTAGCTCTATATTTTGCATCTACTGTTTTTAATACCACATCAGAAAGATCTTTTCGAATTAGAGGTTTATTAGTTGGAATAACAACAACACCTAAATTATAAATTTTTTTAAATTCATTTCTTTCCGTATCTGCAGTACCAGTCATTCCAGACAGTTTTTTATATAGACGAAAATAATTCTGAAAAGTAATGGTAGCGAGTGTCTGATTTTCTCTCTCCACATTAACTCCTTCTTTAGCTTCTAAGGCCTGATGAAGCCCATCACTAAATCTTCTTCCAGGCATTAGTCTGCCGGTAAACTCATCTACAATAACTACCTGTCCATCTTGTACAACATAATCAACATCTTTGTTAAACATATAATGTGCCTTTAATGCTTGGTTGACATGATGCAATATTTCCATATTTTCATAATCAAACAAGCTAGTACCATCTACTAAAAGGTCTGCGAGACGCTTTTCAATTTTCACAGAACCTTGATCAGTTAGGTTAATGCTCCTGGCTCTTTCATCCAGGGCATAATCACCATCACGAACAATTTCATGATCTTCTACTTCATCTAAATTTGAAGGAATATTATGTATTTGATCTTGAGGTAATTTCCCTACTTCCTCTTTACGAATCTCTCTGGTCAGACCATAAACAAACTTATTGATTTGGTGATATTTTTCAACATTATCTTCAGTCGGACCACTTATAATAAGAGGAGTTCTAGCTTCATCTATAAGTATACTGTCTACTTCATCAACTACAGCAAAATTAAATTCTCTCTGGACATAATCATCTAAAGAAAATTTCATATTATCCCTTAAATAATCAAAGCCAAACTCATTATTTGTTCCATATGTTATATCCGACAAATATGCAGATCGTCTGTTATCATCGTAAACACCATGTTGGATCAATCCAACACTTAAACCCAAAAACTCAAATATTTGCCCCATCCATTTACTATCACGTTTGGCTAAATAATCATTAGGAGTAATAATATGAACTCCTCTCCCAGACAGTGCGTTAAGATAAACTGGACATGTGGAAGAAAGAGTTTTGCCTTCCCCAGTAGCCATTTCTGCAATATTACCAAAGTGAAGGGCTAAACCTCCGAGTAATTGCACATCATAATGTCTTTCCCCTATTACCCGACTTGATGCCTCCCGAACTAATGCAAATGCTTCTGGGATAAAATTATCTATATCTTCACCCTCATTATGTCTTTTTCTAAATTCTTCGGTTTTTTTGCGAAAATCTCCATCTTTTAATAACTTTGTTTCTTGCTCCAATGAATTTATTTCATCTACAAATTTTTGATATTTCTTTAACTTTTTATTATTTTCATCACCGAAAAGTTTTTTAATTGAATACCACATCTTTTCCTTTTAATTTTTAATAGCGAAGAAAATTTTTTAAGAATTATTGATTAAATTAAAAGATCTGACTAATTATCTTAATCAAAACCTTAAAATAGGTTTGAGCAAAGTCAAATTAACACCCTAAGTCTAACAAAACCAACCTAACTGGTCAAGAATTACAAAGGTTAAAAGTTTTTTACAAACTTAAACAATAACTTGCAATTCTAAAGAGTTTAATTATCTTCTTGAATAGAGAAACCCATAATTTTTGTTAAAATGAAACACAAAATAAAAATTTTTGCCTTGATAACATTAACTATAGTTGGGTGCTATCCTGAAAAACTTAAATACAAATTAGGATTAGGTACTCTATATATAAAAGGCACCTTAATGCAGAAAGGAGGAGAATTACTTAAATCAGATAGTTTTATTGTGATTACTGAATACTTCTCCCGATTTATTCAATTTGAAAATGAATCTCCAATTTATGTCCCAAAATCTAGAATTGTATTCCCTAATAAAAAAGGAGATTTCCATATAGATTTTGATTTAAAAGCAACATCAATTAATTTATCATTTATTGCAAAAGGATACAAATTACATAGCTTTTTCTTCAGAAGACAAATTGGAGTAGGGGATCTAAAATATGATGTAGAATTAATTAAAAGCAAATCATGGAGAAATGAATTTTTTATAAACACAAGGCCTTATTTGGAAAAATTCATTCTAGAACAACGTTATGATATGCCTGATTATCAACAGAATTTTATAGGAAATTGGTTATCAGAAGTTAAAAACAATTTGGCAGAAAAGTAAAGATTCTTAAATTTTTTTAAACCATAAAAGATCTTATTACTTCACCATCACAAAATGCATAGTAAACTTCAGATATAGATGCTGTTTTTCCAATTTCGATATTTCCCTCCGAATCCAAACTAATTAAGCCAAATGAGTAATTAAACTTATTTGCCTCAAAAATTGTTTTCTCAACTGCATTATTTAGTTTCATACCATCATCTACTCTAGTGACTATTTTTGCTGCTACGGCCTGACGTGTTATTTGTTCCCCTATTCCAGTACATGAAACACCTGATTTTTTTGAAGCAAATGTTCCCGCAACTGTTGGACTGTCACTGACACGTCCAGGAATTTCGCATCCAACACCCCCTGTTGATGTCCCTGCAATAACGACCCCTCTTCTATCAATAGCGACTGCTCCTACTGTTCCATGTTTGCCAGAACAACTCTCCTTAAATTCATTCAATCTGTAAGTTGTAAAAGGGCTGTGATCCGGAATATCATGTTTCTTACAAAATTCATTTGCCTGATCTCCACTTAAAACACTGTTTTCTTCTTTAGAAAGAATTTCAGCTATTGCGATTGGATTTTTAATATTTTTTATATTTACAACGCCTGAAAAAATGTTTTTGTTACCATCCATTAAAGCAGCACTCATACGGATCTCACCATCAGATTGAAGCTTTGATCCTGTGCCTGCATTGAATATGGGATTATCTTCCATCATCATTATTGCATGCAGAACTGACTTTTTAGCACTTTTTTTCACTAAAATATCAAACGATTCCCTTGCTATGAGACGAAGAACTTTATTCTTTTCAAAATCTGATGAATCTTTTTCTTGCGTAATGGAAAGACCTCCATGGATTATCAATTTTTCCACTTTTTATGTATTCCTCCCAACCATTACAAATGCAGACCAATAAAAAGGAGCACTCCACTGAACATCATCTAACATCTCCAGACGAGCTTCTCGCATAGCTTGTCTAGGAGGCATTCCAGCTAAAAATTTGTCATAAAATTTTGTCATTAACAATTGAGTCCCGGCATCACTAACTTCCCAAAAAGAATTAATTACATTTTTTACGCCTGCTTCTTGAAATGAACGCCTTAATCCATAAACTCCTTCCCCTTCATGGATTTCACCCAAGCCCGTCTCACATGCCGAAAGAACAACTAATTCTGTTCCCGCTAAATCCAAACTAAGAACTTCCATCGCGGTTAATACACCATCATTATCTGGATCTATTTCACCAAGCATAGAAGCATTAGAATTGAGACCCGCAAATGCTAAGCCAGCTCTTAATAATGGATTATCCGCTGGTGGCGGGACACTACTTGAGCCACGACTAAGGCCCTGAAGACGTTTTTTTAATTTCTCTTCTTCTTTTAGGAAAAAACCGTGCGTTGCAATATGAAGAACTTCTGGGGATCTAGAAATTTTTCTTAACAATTGTTCTTCAGCAACCCTTTGTGAAAAAATTGACGTTTTGCGTTCCTTGGTATCTGAAACTTCCTTGATAACTTCTCCTTCTTTTTCGGCACCCGGTAATGGGGCAAAATTAAGTCCTCTTAGTCCTGATCCCATTCTTGCCCCTTGGGCAACACTTAAAGAGCGTTTTTTTGAAACTTGCCTAGCCTCGGGAGATTTTAATATTTTGTCTGAATCAAAATCTGGGCCTGCAATTATTAACATTTCACCCTTTGCAACTTGAAGTTGATCTATAGCTAAATCTCTTGCTGAACTTATTACACGTAAATCAAAATTTTCCAGTAAATAACTATCATCTTCATCTGTCAAAACATCGAATGGTAAAACATTTAAAACACTATCAGGTGAAATATAAATTGATATCGCTTCACCTAATGAATCTGTGAGAGGTTGCCAAAGAGTCTCCCAAAGTTCTAAAGCAACACTTTTAATATCTTCATCCTCAGCTCCTTCGTCCTGAACAATTTCACGAACCTCCATAATTAATTCTCTAATTATTTCTAAATCTTCATACTCAAAATAATTAAATACTCCATCATTTACAACTATGGCAACTAATCTTAGATTGTCATCTTTACCTCTGAAACTAATAAAATCTACTAAGGCATTTTCTCCTATACCTTTGACTACTTGCTCTACATTTATTTTTTTTGTTGACTGTCTAAAACGTCTACTTTTTTCACCAAGCTTCAATTGAAGCATATTAACTTTTTCTTCTAAATCATATATCAATTTAGGAAATTGTTTCCTATTTTCAGAAGTTGGTCCCGAAAGCGTCAGCCCCGCTAATTCTTTCCTAGTTTCGGTCAATTCTTTAGTAATCCCTTGTAATTCTGAATTACCCGACATCAGGACTACTTGCTGTGTTTCACTTGTTACTTTGAGTAACATACCTTTACGTATAAGACTAATTTCAAAAAGATCTCTTGCAGTCCTTTCATCAGCTAAACTGAGAAGCATTCTAACATAGGCATCTTGCTCAGGTTTATGAAGACGAATATATGATTGTCTAGTATTATCCCCTGCTACCCATAGAACTCGTTCAAAGAAAGTATTTCTTCGTTCAAATCCTGTTTTATAAGTTTTATAAGCCTCTTCATTTTTGCCAAGAAACTCAAGTAAAAGAGACAAGTTATTTAAAGTTTCAAAAGTGTATGGATGATTTTCTCCTAAAACTTCCTCCTCAAGCTTTAAAGTTTCTCGAAATATTTTAAGAGCCTCATCATATTTTTTTTGTTTTACATAAAGTTCCCCTATATCATTCATACTTCGTATCGTATCTGCATGACGTTTCCCAAAAACATCCGTTCTTCCCCTCAAAGCAAGTTTCAAATTTTTTTCTGCTAATTCTAATTCTCCAAGAGATTTTTGTATCCTTCCTAAATTATTAAGAGCTTTAAGAGTATTTTGGTGATTCTTACCCAACTGATTTGCCCAAAGTTTATGAACTTTAGCAAAGATTGGCTGCGCTTCTTTATATCTTTTTTCTCGCAAAAATAAATATGCTAAATTATTTTGATTTGAAAGTGTATTTATATGATTTTCCCCATAAATATTTTTATTTAAATCAATCACTTTTTTATAATTCATCTCTGAACGACTAAAATCTCCTTGAGATTCGTATAGAAAAGCTAGGTTATTTAGTAAGGCAAGCGTAGTAGGATGTTTTTCACCTTGAATTTTACTGGAAATAGAAAACGCCTTTTTAAATAGCGGCTCTGCCTCATCATAAAGACCTTGATTTTCTAAAAGGAGGGCTAAATTATTCATTACAGAAACTGCCTGTGGAGACTCCTCACCTAAAACTTCCGTGAAAATTTTTAATGATTTTCTGAATAAATTCTCAGATTTTTGATAATTACCCAGTCTTCTATGAACACTAGCCATATTATTCAGATTGCCTGCAGAATTTGGATGAATCTCACCAAGAAGGCTTAATTCTATTTTATATACTTGCTCATGCAAAGACAAAGATTCCTTAAGTTTGCCCAAATCCTCATAAAGTTGAGCTAAATGGCTTTTTACCTGCAGAACAAAATTATCTTCCTCACCAAATTCATTTATTGCTCCTTTCAAACTTTCCAAAAACAAATTTTCTGAAAGAGAATATTTACCTTGTAAACGATAAATTTCAGCTAAATTTTCTTTACTTTCTAAAATTAAAAAATTATTTAATTCGAAAGTCTCTTTCATTAATGGCAATGCTTTTTCAAACAATACCGCCGCAGATTTAGAATCGCCCTTATAATGATATAGTTGCGCTAATTTTACCATTGCTGTAAGTGTCTCTGAGTTAGCTTCACCTAAATTTATTTTGTATAGTTTTACAGACTCAACTAACATTCCTTCAGCTTCAGCGATTTTTCCAATTTCCATCAAATTTAACCCCAGAGCAAGTATTCTGGCTGCTCTTTTAGAGTCATCTCCAGATGTTAGCCTGAGAGACTCCTTCAAAACAGGCGTACCTGCTTCGGGGTCAATTGAACTTAAGAATTCACCATATTTGTCAAGAATATCTAGAGTCTCATTAGCATTTTCTCCGAAAACATTTAAACTTCTTTCTAAAGCTGATTCATAACTTTGATTTGCTTCTTCCAAAAGGTCCAAATCATACTGAATTTGTGATAAGTACATCAAACTTGAAATTGATTGCCATGAATCAATCCCAAAAGCATTCTCTGCAATTTTTAGAGATTCCTTAGAAACCCTCAAAGCCTCGTCAAGATTACCTTCTTGATAATGAATTTGGACCTCGCTATTTCTCAACTCCCATAATTTAGTTTCTTTTTCTTTTGTCGTTTGAGCAAATGCAAAGTAACTTAAAGTAAGTAAAACTAGAGTAATTAAATTTATTTTAAAAAGCCTAGACTTAAAAAAAATATTTTCTATTAGCATTTGTACCTCATATAAATTTATTTTCGTTCTATAAATAATCCTATAATTTGTTTTCATAGACTTTTTTTATTATATAATTCGGTTTGCCTTAAATGAAAATTACTATATTTTAGATTGATTGTTCTAAGTTTGTAAATTTTTTATACTCCTAATCTTTCCTCTGCTATTTCCAAATTATGAGAGAAAATTTCCCACTGTTTAATATTTTCAGAGAGTTCTTTATTTAGCATATTTTTTTCATTTTCTAACTTTTTAACTTCTTCACGCGAAGTTTGTAAATAAAAATCTTCTATTTCAAATTTTTTTTCTATTTCAGAGATCCTATTTTCAGTTTTTTCGACTAAACCTTCATATCGAGAAGCCTCTTTTTTAAGTTTTGTAATCTCTTTTCTTAATTTCCTACGTTTATCAAATTTCAACTTATCTTTAGTTCCATCTATGTTTTTTGATTTATTTATAGATAAAGATTCAGAAGAATCAGTACTAAGAAAATCATTACCAAATTTTTCCAAATAATTTTCATATGTCCCGGGGGAGTCTCTAACACCATCAGAAGTTAACTCAATAATTCTTGTTGCTATGCTGGAAACTAAATGTCTATAATGGCTGACCAATAAAACTGTACCTTCAAATTTTTGCAATGCATTAGCAAGCGCCTCAACTCCTTCCAAATCCATATGATTTGTAGGCTCATCTAATACCAAAACATTACTTTTTTCAAGCATTATTTTTGCAAAAAGCAACCTTGCTGATTCTCCACCACTAAGTGAAGAAAGTTGTTTATTAGCCTCATCCCCTGTTAGCAAAACTCTTCCTAATAAACCCCTTATTGTTGCAATTTTTTCTCCTGGAGAACATGCATGAAGCCATTCATAAGCACTAATTTTACCATTAAGATCTTCATTATGATCTTGAGCAAAATAAGAAATATGTGTCTCATGACCCCATTCAGAACTACCAGAATCATTGGTAATCTTTCCCAAAATAATTTTCAATAATGTAGATTTCCCTATGCCATTCGGTCCGATAATAGCAATTTTTTCTCCTCTTCCAATTTCAAAAGAAACATTTTTTAAAACCTCATTATCTGAAAATTTTTTAGTAATATTTTTTAAAGTTATCACCAATTTCCCTGAGGGTCTTTCTTGTTCAAAAAAAAACTTTGGAGATATCCTTGAAGATCTTTTTACCTCGGGGACATCCATCTTTTCAAGTTGTTTAACTCTAGATTGTGCCTGCCTAGCTTTAGTTGCTTTTGCTCTGAAACGTTCAACAAAAGCTTTAAGTTCAGCTGATTTTCTCTCATAATTCCTAATTTCTTTAGTTTTTTGGTCTTCTGCAAGATTCTTAGCAACAAGAAATTTTTCATAATTACCAGGGTAAATTCTTAATTCCTCATAATCAATGTCTACTATATGGCTAGCAACCGCATTTAAAAAATTTCGATCGTGTGAAATGAATATCAAAGTTCCGTTAAACTCATAATTTAAATATTTTTCAAGCCACCTAATTGAAAAAATATCTAAATGGTTTGTAGGTTCATCAAGAAGAAGAAGTTCTGGTTTCTGAAAAAGTAATTGGGCCAAAAGAACCCTCAATTTAAAGCCTCCCGATAAAGATCTCATCGGACCTTTAAAAAAACTCTTTTTAATTCCTAATCCACTCAATAATTCTTCAGCAAATGATTCAGCAGAATATCCATCTTCTTCAGAAATAATCTCTTCTAGTTTTCCTAATCTTCGACCTTTTGATTCATCTAGGGTTTCTGAATTAATAATTTCTTCTTTTTCAATCATAGCATCACATAATCGTTTCCTGCCCAATAAAACGACATCAATAACTCTTTCATTCTCAAAACTAAAATGGTCTTGGTTAAGTACTCCTAATTTCAAACCTCGAGGGATAGAAATTGATCCATCAGATGGTTTTTCTGTTCCAACTATCAGGCGGAATAATGTAGATTTGCCAGCTCCATTAGCACCTACCAGACCATATTTCTTGTAAGGATCAAAAGTTAAAGATGACCTTTCGAATAGTGTCTTTTTGCCAAAATTCATGGATAAATCAGTTATACTTATCATTTTTTTGAGAACTTGAATTGATCTATTAAAATATATATCCTAAGAATACTTTGTAAAAAAAAAATATTTTTTTAATAATTTTTTTATTATTTTCGTGTATTATTTTAGAAAAAAACTTTAAAAATATCAATGCAATTCTAATTTATCAGATGCTTGAAATAAAGGAATTATTTGATATTTTTTTTTTAGATCAATAAATTAATTAAAAAAAATAATTAGTTTTTTTTGGACAAATAAAATAAAAAAATTCTACAAAAATATGTATCGTAATATTCAAATTCGTGAATTTGCCTTAAATATTGACGGTTACCTTCAAAAAAACGAATCATTAATTATTCAGCTCTGTGAGCATATTTTTCGATCTGGATTTGTTTTTCATGATTCAAACAAAGATGAAATTGAGGCTGGCGAATGGGTTATTAGAGACTTTTTTGATCAACATATAGAAGTTTTTTTTGAACTTGTACCTAGAGGCCGATTAAATAGTTTTATTGAATATCTTAATAATTTTGATATTTCTGTTAAAGATCTTAAGAAAAAACTTCAGCAGAGAATCATTAAATCTTTTGATCTACTTTCTAAAGGTAAACATCATAATTTCAATATTAGACAAAACATAGCAAATGGACTAAAAAAAGATTTTAATCATCCTTTGAATGACTTCCTCCTTTACATTGAAACATATTACAACTTAATTTTAAAAATAGAACCTGATCAATTAAAATTTTCTCAAAAAGAATCTAATTTAACCACGAAAAACTTTAATTTGGAGGATTTGAAAAAATTAAGAAACCATATACAGGACCGATTAATGGGACGTGAACTTGTGAAAAGATTCCTAAAAAATATTGCAAAGAAAAGAAATATTTCTTATGAACATCTTATAAATTTTGAGGAAGAAAAAAAGCGTAAATATCCTGTAATCAGTTTCATAGTCCCATCAGAGCAATCTTTACAAGTTAATAATTTAAAAACACTAAATGCATCTCCAAAAATCAATGAAGCTAAGGGCTCCCCAGATATAGTCCATTTGAGTATTAAGAAAGACTTGGATAGTTATAAAAAAAAAATTTTCAAAGAAAATGATCGTCCCGATTTAGGAAAAAATCTTTCTGAATCCGACATAGAAAAAAGTAATAGAAGAAGTGTGAATAATAAATCAAAGAAAGAATTTCAAAAAAATCTTATAGAATCTCATTCGCAAAAAAATATTACATTGGGAGATCAAATAGTGGAACATCATATCAACGAAAATTCAGATTTAAGAAATAGTTTATATAATAAGCCCTTATATTCAGATTCATATGATACTGATGTAGTGTTTGGCACAAAAAAAATAACACTGGAATCAATGAAAAATTTTGTGATTGAATACCCTGACAGTGCCTTAAAATTCATATTTAAAAAAAATTTGGATGGAAGACCTTTAATATCTGAAATCGAAGAAATCTACTTTAATTGGGAAAGAAGAGGATTATCGAAAAAAGAAATAAAAAAATATATACTTGAAATAATGAAAAAAAATGAATTTCCTGATTTTTCAATGCAAAAACTTCTAAAAATACTTAGAGAAAAAATTTACGAAATATCAAAAAATGATGAAATATAAAATTACCAATTATACAAAGTTTTTCTTAAATTTAAAAAGTAATCTAAACTTTTTGGATTTGCAAGTGCATCTTTGTTTTTAACTTTTTCGCCTTGAATAGTTTGTAATACTGCCTTTTCAACTTTTTTCCCACTTATTGTTCTAGGGACTTCAGGAATGGCGAGTATTATGTCAGGAACATGACGTGGGGTATTTTCATTTCTTATAGTGGCTTTTATTTTTTCTTCTAATTTAGACTCTAGTTCGAGCCCCTCGATTAAAACAACAAAAAGTACTATCCTTATTTCTTCTCTCCAAGGCTGAGCTATAACCAAACTGTCTAAAATTTCTTCCATTTCCTCAACTGGCCGATATATCTCTGAAGTCCCAATTCTTACACCCCCTGGATTAAGAACTGTATCACTTCTACCATAAACTATTACACCACCACTCTTGGTTATTTCAATAAAATCTCCATGAGTCCAAACTTTGGAAAATTTTTGAAAATATGCTTGTTTATATTTTTCACCATTCGAATCATTCCAGAAATAAATTGGAGTTGACGGAAATGGAGACCTACAAACTAATTCTCCTTTTTCGCATACTACTGATTTTCCATCTGAATTATATGCATGAACATCCATACCTAAAATTTTGCACTGTATCTCTTCGGAATAAACAGGTAGATTGGGGTTCCCTCCCATAAAACAACCTATAATATCCGTTCCACCAGCAATCGACATTAATGCAACTGAAGCTACATCTTTATAAACCCATGAATATAAATCTTTGGTAAGAGGAGAACCAGTTGACAAAATTATTCTTAAAGTTGAAAGTTTGTGACACTTTTTTGGTGAATAAGCACTTTTTTTAACTGTACTTAAAAACTTTGGACTTGTTCCAAAATGAGTTATTGAATTATCTTCTATTAACCTCCACATTCGACTTATATCAGGAAAAACAGGAGAACCATCGTATAAAATTAAAGTTGCTCCTGACGCTAGGCCACTAACTAACCAATTCCACATCATCCAACCGCAAGTCGTATAATAAAATAATCTGTCATTAGGTTTTAAATCAGAATGATATCGTTGTTCTGTTAAATGCTTTAGTAAAGTTCCTCCTGCACAATGGACTATTGATTTTGGTAATCCTGTTGTACCTGAAGTATAAAGTATGTATATAGGATGATCAAAAGGAAGTTGTTCAAATTCTATTTTAGAAGCTGAATTATCTAATAATGATTCCCATCGACTTTCATTTTCTTTCAAAGAAAATTGGTTTTTTGTAAAGGAGACTATAAAAATTAATTTTATAGATGAAATTCTATTAATTATCTCTCTTACCTTATTTATACAGTTATGCTTTTTTCCATTGTAGTAATATTCATTAACAGTAATTAAAATTTTTGGAGCTATCTGTCCTAAACGATCAAAGATCCCATTTACTCCAAAGTCCGGAGAACAAGATGTCCAAATTGCTCCTATGCTGGTTGTAGCCAACATTCCAATTATAGCTTCAGGAGAATTTGGAATTACAGCGGCTACCCTATCAAATTTCCGAACTCCACAGTTTTTTAATCCGAAAGCACACCTTGCAACAGCGCGACGTAATTCAAAAAAACTTAAGGAGCTAGTAAATCCGTCTTCTCCTGTGTAAGAAATTGCCTCACTTTGATCATTTCCAGACAACAATAAATTTTCAGCAAAATTTAATCGTACTCCATCAAACCAATCAGAGACTTCTTTTGATGGCTTTGTATTAAACTCAGATATATTGAGAACTTTATTCCAATATTTTGTAGAATAAATTCCACAATCTTTCCAGGCTTCTTCCCAAAAAAGTTCAGGATTTGCTGTTGACCAATTATGAAGTGTTTGATAATTTGTACTATCTAGACTATATTTTTCTTGGATTTTTTTTGAAAACCTAGTCAAATTAGTTTTCTCTATATATTCTGGTTTAGGCTCCCAAAGGGGTTTTTTCATAATCTTCTTTTATTTAAATTTCAGATCTACAAGTTTTGTTGAGATTTCTCCGCTCCAGTTTTCAGGAACTATATCTTCAACTGAAAATCCAAACTCTTTTGACTGGTCTGGTCCCAAAGGGGATCCATCAGAAAATGAGTAGTTATTTACTGGGAAAAATTTTTTTTCTTTTATTACTTCTCCCGATTTGCTTAAGAAAAAAACATTAATTGTTGCAATCTTTATAACTCTTCTTCCATTATTATAAATTTCTCCAAAAATTGCTGTGCCTAATTTACCTTTTGATTTGCCTACTCCAATTCTTACATTTTTTATCAAAACTTTTTTTAATTCTATTGCTAGCTCTTTTCTTTTTAAATCTTGGAAATATAGAGTCAATATCAAAAGTAAAAAACCAGACAATGTTAAAAATATAATAAACTTATTCTTCTTAAAAAACATTTACAAGTAATGACAAGAATTTATAAAAAAAATCTTTTTTTATAAATATATTGAACATACCGGGTCAATGTCCAACTTTTTGATAATTTTAAATCTAAAAAAAATACTTTCTTTTTTTTTCTAACTACAAATAACAACAAATTCTCAAATTTAAGTTGATTTAATTGATTTTTTCTAAAAAAAGTATTGTAGTAAAACAATTCCACAGATATAGTATTTAAACATTTTTCATTTTTATTCGCTATACCTTGCTTTTTTTCTGAGTTAGAAATATCTTTCAATGCGTAAATAAAAACAACCATTAAAAAAATTAAAAAATAACCATTAAAAAAATTAAAAAATAATTGGAGATACTAATGGTAAAAGTCGATATCGTGCGGGCAATCCAACTAGAGACAAACCTACAATTCGGTGAAGCTGAAAAGCTTGTAAATGACATGTTGGAAATGATAAAAGAAAAGTTAGAAAGAGGAGAGAATGTCCTTATTACTGGATTAGGTAAATTTGAATTACGTGATAAAAAATCTAGACCTGGGCGAGATCCTAAGTCAAAAAGAGACTACGAAATCTCCGCAAGGCGAGTAATTACATTCCATCCCTCAAAAATTTGGCGGGATGAATTAAATAAAAAGAATTAGTATCTATTTGCATGCAATTTAAAGCTGTATGCTTTGATTTGGATGGGACTTTGCTAGATAGCCTTCATGACATTGCTTATTGTACTAATAAGGTACTTATAAAGTGGGGACTGCCAAGCCATAACTTGGAAACAATTCGCAATTTTGTAGGAGGAGGATTAGAAAACCTGATAACCAGTTCACTACCAGAAAAAAGCAGAAAAAAAAATATAATTAATGAATGCCAGAAAGATTTTCAGAAAATATACAAAGAAACTTGGTTTAATAATACGACCCCTTACAAAGAGATTCCAAAATTGCTTGATGAACTTTGTAAAAAAGGCATAAAACTAGCGATTTTGTCAAATAAACCTCAAGAATTTGTATCATTAGCTGTAAATCGTCTGTTATCGAATTGGAAATTTGAATCGGTGTTAGGACAACAAAATGATATACCCAAAAAACCTAATCCTGATGGTTTTTTTTTAATTAAGAAAAAATTAAAACTCACTCCTAAAGAATTTGTTCTTCTAGGCGACACCGAGACCGATATGCAAACAGCTGTTGCCGCTGAATGCTATCCAATTGGTGTTTTATGGGGTTTCCGTTCAGAAAAAGTCCTAATTGACAATGGAGCTAAAATTATTATAAAAGAACCATTAGATTTACTAGATATTATAAATTAAAAAAATTGAGTAAGTTTTCGATCACTAAAATTTTAAGATTTTTTTTATTTTTCCCAATAGTTTTGGCAAAAGTTACTTAAAAAATATATCTAGCTATGTTTTACAAAAACATTAGTACTTAAAATAATTATAAATTATCTTAGTCACCTTTAGAATTAATTTATAATTTAGGTGTTTCAGGCAAGTTCTAAGACGAGATCTCTGTTTTTTGTTTAAAATAATCCATTCTAATTGGAAATTTTTAAAAAAGATTGAAATAATTTTTAAAAAAAATCATCTCCCACCAACTAGTATTGAGTCAATTTTAAGAGTAGGTTGACCAACTGTTGTTGGAACCCACCCACTTGAAGCGCCACACATGCCGGCAGATAATTCTAAGTCATCTGATATCATAGAGATTTGTGGTAAAATCTCAAAACCTTTTCCAATTAGAGTGGCACCCCTAACTGGCTCTGATATTTTGCCATTTCGAATAGCAAAACCCTCTTGTACAGAAAAATTAAACTCACCTGTTCCGGGATTAACTGAGCCGCCACCCATTTTCTTAGCATACAAACCAAATTTTATTGACTTCATCATATCATCTATTTTATCATTCCCTTTAGTAATAAAAGTATTTCTCATTCGCGAAACTGGAGCGAATTTATACGATTCTCTTCTTGCTGAACCACTTTTTGGAATCTTCACTTGTGATGCTCCAATACGATCACTTAGATAGTTCTTTAAAATACCATTTTCAATAAGTATAGTTTTTTTAGTAGGTGTTCCTTCATCATCGATATTGCAAGATCCCCACATATTTGCAATAGTTCCGTCATCAATTGCATTAAGTATTGGTTTTCCTACTATCTCTCCTATTTTATTACAAAAAGGCGAAGCATTTTTACGAATTGCCTCTGTTTCTAGAGGATGACCACATGCTTCGTGAAAAATGACTCCTCCAAAACCATTTCCTAAAATAACTGGCATTTTACCGCCATTTATATATCCTGCTGATGCCATTCGAATAGCAGTTCTTGCAGTGCTTTCAGCTAATTTCTCTAAGTCATAATCTTGAAAAAATTCATATCCACCTAATGCTCCTGGACTATCTGAGGCTGTTTGAGGTCCATCATTTTTTTCAGCAACTGAAGAAAGTCCCATTCGAGAATATAACCGCGAATCTTCTGTCCACAGACCTTCACTATTTGCTATTAGAACTGTACGTTTTTTTTCAGCAATGTTTACTTTTACTTGGTTAATTTCGCTACCATGGCTTCTTGTTAGTGCATCAAGTGTTCTTAGCAATTCAACTCGTTCAGACTTGCTAACATTTTCTGGATTTATAACTACATGATGTATATCTTCAACTGATTGCTTATTGAAGTTTTTTAACTCATTATTGGCATCTTCAGAAAATTTACCCAAATTCTTAGTTAGCTTTATTAAGTTCTCCTCTTTTGGGTCACTGCTATATCCATAATACGCCTGTCCCAAATGTACCAAGCGGATACCAATACCAAATGAATTAGACGAAGTTATTTCATCTATTTTCTTATCAAGCAAATTTATTGAAGAAGATAAAGATTCCTCTACAAACACCTCAGAAAAATCTGCTCCTCGAGATTGAGCACACTCAATAATTTTTGAAATTGTGTTTGTGGAAAGCATAATATTCCTTTTTTAATTTTATTTTTAATATTCAAAAAGATTATATTTTGTATTATAAGATTAAACTAAATCGTTATGAAAAACAATTAAGAAGCTAAGATCAGACTACATATAGCCAAATTTTAAGCTGTACTTGCTATAATAATTCCTACCCCTATTATAACAATATTTACTGTTTTTGGGAGCTTAGACATATTTTACAATGAAACTATTTTACCTAATTTATTTTTTTTTGCATTTTTAAGGACTGCTCTTGCAGTTACAACGTCCTGAACAGCGACTCCACAAGATTTAAAAAATGTTAATTGATTTAGTGATGTGCGACCCTTTTTTTCACCGTTAATTATTTCTCCTATTTCTGCATAAATATCACTTTTTTTTATAATACCCTGTTCAATAGGAATAATAATATCACCCGTTTCCTTTAATGCGGATTCCATTGAATCAACTATAACAAGTGAATTAATAATTGTTTTTGAGTCAATTTCTTGCATTTTTGGCTGAAACGATCCCACTGCATTAATATGAGCACCTTTTTTTATATTGTCAAAAGAAATTACTGGTTTAGAAGCGTTTGTTGCCGTACAAATAATATCTGCACCTTTGGTAGCTTCTAAAGATGATTTAAAAATTCTAATATTCTCTGGAAATTTATCAAAACCAGTTATTTCTTTGACAAATTTTTGCGAATTTAATAAAGTTCGACTATAAACCCTTACTTGCTCAATATTCCTTACCGAACAAACAGCTTCTAATTGTGAGCGAGCTTGCTTCCCACTTCCTATAATTGCAAGAATTTTAGCATCAATAGGAGCTAAAATATCTGTAGCAACTCCTGTCCCTGCTCCAGTGCGGATATTTGTTAAAGCCTCTCCATCCATAAAAGAAAGAATTCGTCCATTTTCTGCATCCAAAACCATTACAACTGAATGAATCAGAGGTAATCCAATATTCAAATTATTACCAAATACAGAAACAATTTTTACTGCAATTTCTCCATCATCTAAAATAGCCGCTGGCATAGTTAGCAAAACACCATCTTGTTTCGGGAAATGAATTCGACTTCTAAGGGGCATTTCTACTTTTCTTGAAGATAAAAGACCATACGCTCTTTTAGTTTCTTGAATTGCCGTCTCCATTGGAAGAGACTTCACAATATCTTGGGAGCTTAGTATACGAATTTTTGGCATTATTATTTCGTTAAGAAATTTATTGGGAATTAATTTCAATTAAACCCGAAAATTTTTGTAAGGGCAATATTTCTACCACTTACAAAAAAAATTAAGGTTAAAGATCTGTATAACTTAGGTAAGCTTTAAAAAAAATAATTGCCTTTTCAGAAATTTTTGGCCCCCTACGAAAAAAAAACTGTTGAGCCATTGAATATTTTTCAACAACGGTTGGTTTCTTTTCGTTCATTTCACCATTAGCATCCCTGCTAGGAGTAGTTAATATTTCTTGAAGAAGAACAGGAGTTTCAAAATTTATTTCCTCCAATTCAGGAGTCATTCTTGAAGCTAGCATAGTCATAGGTATATCATAAAGAGTTTCAGCAAAGAAAAAACTCAAAAATCTTGCCATCGCCTCAATCTCTTCTTTACTTCTAGTAACAATCCATGTAGTAATTTCCTTTCTAAAATTGATTAGATCTTTCTTCTTTATCCCAGAAAATTCTAATCCTAACTTTCCATCACTAAGATATATTTTTGCTTTTTCCCTAAAAAATGCTAAAAACCCGCCTGATTTTTTGAAAAGTTTAAAATCAATAAATTTGTTTGCAAATTCTCCCAACGAAGAGCGACCTATCAAAAGTTGATTTAAGATTTCCTTAGAATTATTTGCATCTTTAAGATCTGCAGATACTCTTTCAAAGAGTAAGACAAGTTCTTTTTGCTCATTTTCAATATCCATCAATCTTTGAATTTCTTCATCAGTAATTTGAAATTTAAGGTTTTTCTCCTCTTTTAAATTAAGATCAACTCTTATTTCTTCTTGATCTATATTCGGCATATGATTTGAATCTGACAAAAAAACAAAATTTTGGAATAGTAAAAAACAGGTGGATAGGAAAAAAAATATTGTTAAAATTAGATAAATTTTTTGCAACTTCATATTGCTATATATGGAATCATTAAGATATGTTAATTATTTTACTTATTTTTTGATTTTAAACTGGCTTGAATTCTCAATGGCAATGCATTAAGTTTAATAAATCCTATTGCATCTTGAGGGTCGTAAATGCCAAAATCATCCTCCATGGTTGCCATATCGCCATCATAAAGACTATTGGGTGATTTTCGACCTGATACAATACAATTCCCTTTATAGAGTTCAATTCGAACTTCTCCGTTGACTTGTTCTTGAGTTTTTTTAACCATAGAAAGCAAAACATCCATTTCAGGCGAAAACCAAAATCCATCATACGTTAATTGAGCAAATCTCGGCATTAGTGAATCTTTAAGATTGATTACACCACGACTTAGAGTAATTGATTCCATTGCTCGATGTGCAACGTGTAATATGGTACCTCCAGGAGTCTCATAAACTCCTCTATTTTTCATACCAACAAAACGTGATTCAACCATATCAACTCTTCCAATTCCGTGCCTCCCTCCAAGATTATTTAAATAATCAAGCAATTTTGCTGCTTTAAATTCTTTGCCGTTAACAGCTATTGGATTCCCTTTATTGAATTCAATATTGATTTCCTGTTTTTCATCTACTGCATTTTCTGGTGACTTCGATAACTCAAACATTTCTTCAGAAGGGGCTTGCCAAGGATCTTCTAACATACCAGATTCAAAACTAATATGCATTAGATTTTCATCAGAGCTCCATGGCTGATTTTTTGAAGCTTTCACAGGTATTTTATATTTTTCTGCATAAGCTAATAGTTCTCTTCGTCCAGGATATTTTTTAAAAAACTCTGGGATTTTCCAAGGTGCTACAACTCTAATTTCAGGATTAAGAGAATAATAACTTAATTCAAAACGAACTTGATCATTGCCTTTTCCTGTAGCACCGTGGGCTACGGCAATAGCACCTTCCTTAGAAGCAACCTCTATCTGTTTCTTAGCTATCAATGGTCGAGCTAATGCTGTCCCTAGTAGATATGTCCCTTCATAAAGTGCATTCCAGTGAATCGAAGGCATTACATAATCATTAACAAATTCATCTTCTACATTTTCAATTAATACTTTTGATGCCCCAGCTTTTTTACCTTTTTCAAGTATAGTTTCAAAATTTTCAACTTTTTGCCCTAAATTAAGGCAAAGAGCTATAACTTCATATCCTTGCTGATCAAGCCAATGAACAATAACAGAAGTATCGAGACCTCCTGAATAAGCTAATACTAATTTTTCTCTTTTCATATTAAATTTTATTTATTTTCTGGAGCTTTAGTGATTGGAGACATCTCAGGTTCTTCAACTCTTTCTGATATTGCAACTGACTCTACTATTTTTGTTCTAATCACCTTAAGAGCAACAGGCCCCTTCTTACCCATGCCTATTTCAAATTCTACATGATCTCCCAAATTTAAGTATCTGAAACCTGACTGTCTTATTTCACTTTGATGGACAAATATGTCCTCTCCATGCTCATGCTCTATGAACCCAAAACCCTTTCCAGAACTGTACCACTTAACTATTCCATCTCTCCTAATACCATCATTATATTTTTTCGGATATTTTTTAAATATATAGAGACCAGCACAAAAGGAAAAAATAGAAAAAATTGTCAATAAAAATAGAAAGTTTCTACTTATGAAAAAATCATTATCATTTATTCTCCATAATAAATAAATTAGTCCGAGTATCACAAAAGACTGTGATGATATAAAAGCTAGAAATAATTTGTTCTTCATTTTTAGTTAATATATACATTTGTTTTTTTAAAAATAATTAAATTAGATTCAGATCTTATTTTTTCTCAGCTAGCCAACGTTCAGCATCAATAGCCGCCATACAACCTGTCCCAGCTGCAGTTACAGCTTGACGATATATAAAATCTTGTACATCACCAGAGGCAAAAATTCCTTCAACAGATGTATTTGTTGTCCCAGGGGCGACACGAATATAGCCATTTTTATTTAAATCCAATTTACCTTTAAACAAACTAGTATTAGGGATATGCCCGATTGCAACAAATAATCCTGTGAATGGATACTCATTTATTTTATTATTTTTTAAATTTTTAACCTTTAATGATGTCATACCATCATTTGAATTCCCTAGTACCTCTTCCACCACTGAGTCCCAAAGAATTGAGATTTTTTTATTTTCCATAGTTCGTTTTTGCATAATTTTGCTTCCACGAAAAACATGTCGTCTATGTATCAACGTGACACTTTTACAAATATTAGCTAAATAGAGCGCCTCTTCCATAGCTGTATCTCCTCCTCCGACCACAGCTACATCTTGATCCCTAAAAAAAAATCCATCACATGTAGCACATGCAGAAACTCCTTTTCCACTATATTTTTTTTCTGAATCAATTTCCAGCCATCTTGCTGAAGCACCAGTTGAAATTATAAGTGAATCGCACGTGAATAAATTATGATTTTCTAAATATACTCTAAAAGGATATACTGAAAAATCTACATCTATTGCATCTCCATCATAAAATTCAGTTCCGAACCTTATCGCTTGAGATTTTAAAAGATTCATCATTTCTGGACCTTTTATCCCATCAGGGAACCCGGGATAATTTTCAACATCTGAAGTAATCATCAACTGACCTCCAGCGTCTTTACCAGCAATAACAACTGGGTTGAGAATGGCTCTGGCAGCATATATAGCGGCTGTAAGTCCAGCTGGTCCAGAACCAAGAATAATTAACTTGTGGTGATTTAAATTATTTTTCATTTACAATAACTTTTAAATTTTTTTTACTCTTCCTTCAAAACTATTAAAAATTTTTATAATAAAAAAAAACTGTAAAAATTTTTTCTTGAAAAATCAAAACTTCTAAAAAATATTTAATTTTGACACTTGCTCATTCTAACATTCATGACCTTGGCAGGATCAAGTCAATTAATAATTCGCTAAATTCAATAAATAATAATATAAAAAACATTTTTTAATAAAAATTCTTCTCAAAGAAAGATATTGATTATTTAAATCTATTCTCTAACTCTTCTTTAGTTATTTTAAAATAAATTGGCTTACTACCTATGGAATTCGATGGATGACCTAATTCTTCCCATTTAGCTAACAAAAAATTTACTTCATCTCTATTCAGTTCATTTACTAAATTTAATTTCGCATTTAAAGCCACATTATAACAGATTAAGCTTTGTATTTTTTCTTCATAATTCCCTTTTTTTGATAAAATTAAACTACTCATAACTTTTCTCAAAACATTATCTACATTTTCCTCTTTTAATATTTCTGGTCTAGAATAAATTGAAAATGTATTCCTTCCAAAATGACTAATAGAAAATCCCGCAAACGCTATATCATCGATATGATTTTTAACAATTTCTGTTTCTTGTGATGAAAATTCAATTAGTATTGGATTATTAAAATCTAACGAAATCACAACTTTTTTTTGCACAGCATAGAAATAAAACATATACACTAATTTTTCCCAAAACAACTTCTGGTCAAAAATAATTAATTCTTCAATATTTTCTGCAATTATATATCTTCCAAAAAACTGCCCTAGGGGCTTTATATTTTTAGGATAATTTGGGTAAGGAGATATATTGGAAATAGCTCTAACCTCATAAAAAAAATTAAGGTCCTCATGATTCTTAGCGATTTTTAAATCATTTCCCTTTTTTAATTGGACATAATTCTTGGGGAATTTTCTTGTTTCTGAATCTGAATAGATATTTTTATGAAATAAGGGGTTTTCATCATGTATTAAATTTTCAGAAATTGTTCTTACATTATTATGTTTTTCTGAGTTCGATTTTATATCTTTTTTAATTTTTTTTTCAGTATCATATTCATTCAAACTTGATGACTTTTTGATAGGTAATTCCATTTGCCCTGAAGAGTCAAAACTTACAATTTTTGATTTTAAATGTTCATGACCAAAAAACCTGCGACTGGCTCCATCTTTAAGTAATCTAGAAATTTGATCCACTAAAATAGTGTGAATTAAGTGGCTGTTTCGAAAACGTATCTCTGTCTTTGCAGGATGAACATTGACATCTATCTCGGAAGGACTTACCCTTAAATTTAAAAAAAAGGCTGGATGTTGATTGCGCCCCAAAAATGTTCCATAGCCATTGTAAATAGCGTGATTTATTGTATTAGACCTGATATTTCGTCCATTAACAAAAACATATTGCCATCGACGACTGCCCCTAGGTTTAGAAACAAATGAAACATATCCGTCAAATTTTAGATACGTCTCTTTGTGTTTAACAGGCATTAAAATTTCTTTAAACTCTTCTCCAAAAATTTGCTCAATTCTAATTTCCAATTCTTTACTCCTACGAAGATTTAACAAAATTTGTTTGTTATGAGTTAAGAGAAAATGTATATTTGGGTGAGAAAGAGACTTTTGAATAAAATGTTGTTGGATATGCTTAATTTCAGTGGCCGTTGTTTTTAAAAATTTCTTTCTTGCTGGTGTATTATAAAAAAGTTTTTCAACTGATATTTTAGTTCCTTTAGGGAATCCTACTTTACCTTCCTCCTCGAGATTCCCTCCTTTAATATATAGTCTTGAACCACTTTGATTTTGATTATCACAAGTCAATAATTCAAAATGTGAAACTGAGGCTATCGCAGCGAGTGCTTCCCCCCTAAATCCTAAAGTATTTATGTGAAATAAATCATCTTCTATATTTATTTTACTAGTAGCATGTCTTTCAAAAGAGATTTTAGCATCTTTTTTATTCATTCCACAACCATTATCGATTATTGAAATTAAGTCTTTACCACCATTTTTTACATTAACATGTATTTCAGTTGCTCCTGCGTCGATTGAATTTTCTATAAGTTCCTTAACAACAGAAGAAGGCCTTTCAACAACTTCTCCTGCTGCAATTTTATTAATTAAAGATTCGGGGAGAATCTTTATAACATTTTTTTTGAAAGATGATTTAGGCATTTTTTATTGTTAAATTATATTACTTTTGACTAAAAACTGGCATAAAGAATTAAAAAAATCTAATCAAATTCTAAAAATATTTTTCAGATCCCACTATATAAACCATCCTAACTTAATCATTCTATTGAAGCAAGGAAGTCTAACATATTTTTTCTGAACTATCTTTTGAAAACTATGAAGTAAAGTTTAAATTAAAAGGATTGCAGATATGGGTAGTTCTTGAAAGTGCATAGAATAAAGTTGAAAATAACTTTGGTAGCCTCCGTTTTTCTGGCTTGAGTTTTAAATAAAATCCCAAAAGCAAAATAGGTAGTCAAATTATTTAAATTAAAATAGGGAATAATACTTTCATTTAAGAAAAATCTTATAAGCTTTGCAACTATTGATTCTTATTTCTAAACGCTGAGATAGCTATTTAGTTAAAAAAAAGGGGACATATTAATCGATGCAACCATCGGGACTCTTATGGATAATATAGTGATGGATTATATTTAAGCAAAACTGAGCGTTGATTCAAAAATAGAAGGAAGAATAATAACTTATTAAATTCATCTATAATCAAAATCGGGTCTCCTTTTTCCTGTCTTATAAAAAATTTTTTCTTTATTTGAATATAATTTCTTAATAATTTTCATTTATTTTTTGAGTCCTTCCATATTGCTTTGCAACTTTTATAAAATACTTAACATTTTCAAAAGGGGTTCTTTCGAGTAATCCATGGTTCAAATTTAAAATATGATTATGTCTACCACTTTCAAAAAAACATTTTTTAATAGCTTCTTTAATTTCTTCCTTTGTTCCATCTGCTAATATTTGGTTATCTATATTCCCTTGTAAAATCATATTTGGAGCTTTTTCTTTTGCTAAAGATAAATTAATACAATTCCCTACGCTTAATACTGAAGCTCCGCTTTGGATCATTAATTCGATATAAGGGAATTCTTTTGTAAACAAAATAGATGGAATATTTTTTGAAATAGAACTGAAAATTTTTTCATGTGTTGGTTGAACATATTTTTTATAAATCTCTAATTCTATATATTCTGCAAATGACTCAAATAATTGTATCACATGAACTCCAGATTCTATTTGAAAATTTAGATAATCTATTGTCAATTCTGTCAACCATTTCAATAAAGATTTTGCTATTTCTGGTTGTTCTTCTATGAATGTTAATACTTTTTCAATTTTATTTTTAGGATTGCTTCCTGCGATCATAAAAAAAGCCAAGGTCATAGGAGACCCTGCAAATCCTAAAACTGGTAGCTCACCTTTCAAGCTTTTATTTAGACCTCTAATTATTTGCGCGACTGCATTCAAATGAATTTCAGGATCAACAGATTTAAGATTTTTTACCTGTTTTATATCACGAATAGGATTTTGTAAAATAGGCCCCGGGGTGAAACGAAATTCCGCCCCTGAAGGAGTTAATGGAGTTAAGATATCCTGAAACATAATAATTGCATCTACTCCTAATCTTTTAGGAAGTAATGAAATTTTTATTGATATTTCAGGATCTTGAAATAATTTTTCTAGTGAACGACCATCATTCTTTCTAATTTTATTGTATTCTGGATCTGTTCTTCCAGCCTGTCTCATAATCCATATTGGAACTCTGTCTACAGGCAATTTATTAATTACACGAATTAATCTGTCATTCTCGAGATTTTTCATTTAGGTAAAGTATTAAAATTATATTTTTTAATTAAACTTAAAATATTTTTATTAATTTATTATAAGTTTAAAAGAATAAATGTAAAATTTTGTATCAAGTTCTATTAATTCTCTGGACACTTCCACTTGCATGATCCAACATATAAATATATTTTTTATTCATTAATAATCAATTTTAAAAATTTTTCAATGACAAAAATAGATTCAAACTGTCATTTATGTGAAAATACTAGAGTCTTAATTAGTATTCGTTCTCGTCAACGATATGCACATGCTAGTCTTTGCAATTGTGTTGATAGTCAATGCAAAATTTGCAAAAATACTGGATACATAGTTGAAAAAGATAGTTTGCAACGTGATATAGCAATTTCTTGTCCGGAATGTGAACAAATAAAGAGGAAAGTTCAGCTATACAATAGTGCCCGAATACCACAACGTTATAAAAATAGCCATCTAAAAGATAAGGATAGAGACAAAGAAAATGAAATAGTTTTTGATCTTCTGGAAAGTATCTTTAGGCTTTTACCCCAACGTTTAAATGACCAGAATATTGTTCAGTATGAATCTGAAGACTTTAAAGGAATGGTATTAATGGGGCCCCCTGGTACGGGTAAGACCCATCTTATGACTGGATTTGCTTACCAATGTACTGTGATTAATGGAATTTCTTGCATTTTTCAAAGTTTTGCCGAACTACTATCTGAGCTAAGACAGGGTTATTCTGAAGGTAAATCTGATATTGAAATTATTGAACCTCACCTTCAAGCAGATATACTCATAATAGATGACATGGGTAAAGGCAGAAATAGCGACTGGGAACTTGGCGTATTAGATATGCTAATTTCTGAAAGATACAATCGTAATCAAATAATTATGGTCACCACTAATTTTACTGAAAATGAAGAAAATACACTCAAAGAGCAAATCAGAAATCGTGAAAAAACCGAAATGGAAACGTTTATTGCTGATACAATCAGAAAGAGAGTTGGTGAAAGGATACATTCCCGATTAAAAGAAATGTGTTATTTCGAAAATCTAATGGGACCAGATCGGAGAATGGCAGGAGATGAAATCAATAAATAATCATCAAATTAATCCCAAACTTTGCTCTAGACCAAACATTAAATTCATATTTTGAATAGCCTGTCCAGAAGCGCCTTTTACTAAATTATCTATACTTGTTACTATCATCCAATGTTTTCTAGATTGATCAGACGCTGCACCAACCATACAATAGTTAGAATTAAATGTTATCTTTAAATCTGGCAAAACGCCTATGCCCAAAAAATTTACAAACTCGTTTTTTTTTGAAAACTTACTAAATCTTTCTATTATTTCGCTATCATGGATAGATTCCTTGAAATGTAAATATATTGTTGACAAAATGCCTCTATTTACAGGAAGTAAGTACGGCGTAAAAATTATCTCACCTACTTTTTCAGAATCATAATTAGTAATCTCAGATAAATATTGCTGAATTTCAGGCTGGTGCTGATGACTAAAGGCCTTATAAGCTCTGAAATTTTCATTAACGCTAATGTAGTTTACTGAATCATCTTCAACTCTTCCACCTGCGCCACTAACTCCAGATTTTGAATCAATAATGGCAGGACTCTCAAGTCTAACCATCAGATCAGCCAATGGTATTAAGCCAAGCAAAGCAGAAGTAGAATAACAGCCAGGATTAGCAATTAGACGTGCATTCTCGATTTTTTCTTTAAAATATTCTGGCAATCCAAAAACAGCTTCTTTAAGCAAATCTGGAGATTTGTGAGATAGTTGATAAAACTTTTTAAACAAATCAACATCTTTTAACCTAAATACTCCTGATAAGTCAATTACTCTAACATCATTTTTCCAAATTTTTGGAACAATCTCCAAGCTCACTTTGTTGGGAACTGCAAGAAAGACAACATCACATCCAGAAACAGTCGTTTCATTTGATTCAAATACATTTGAATAAGAATTTAACTCTGGAAAAACATTATTAACTTTCTTACCTTCATATTTGCTTGAAGTTACCAGTTCAACAGATATTTCTGGGTGATTTTTCAGAAACTTTAGAAGTTCAATCCCTGATAATCCCGCTGCTCCTATAATTCCTACCCGGATCATTTATCCAAATACTTCCTCGTAAAGTTCTGGGTTAAAGCCCACTATATAGTCATTCCCCATTCTCCAAGCAGGTGCTCTTAAGTTCCCGCTAGGACCAATTACATCTTTCAAAATTTCTAATTTATCATCAGATTTAGGATTCCATTCTTGAATTTTTTTGCCTTTGCCAGTTCTTATTGAACTAGCAGATCCCAACATTTCCCAAGCTGAATTACTGTCAATTTTTTCTTTGTTGGCCAAAATAATAGTTCCCACAGATATTTTTTTTGCATCAAGAACCTCTTGAGCTTTTTTACAGGAGTTTCAACCATTCCTGAAATATCCCCAATCAATCTTTTTAATCATTTTTCTTCCCTATTTTAAAATTTATTTTATTAATTTATTAGCAAGAGCTTAGCTGGATAATATATCACAAGCAAACCCTTTTGTTAAATATATGACATTAAATCATTTACAACAGGTGCCCTGCTCGTAATGATATAGACCATTTTACTTCTTTTTTTTCTTCTAAATCCCCCCAAGCTAATTTTAAACGTTCTAAATTTTTTGAAATCGGATCATAGCCTTCTCGCCTTTTAAAATTTACTACTGCACTCCAACTACTCATATAGCCTAACATATTTTTAAATTTCCATACTAATTTTATCTCAAATTTGGGGACTCTTAATTCACGAAATGGAAAAGACAAAGTCCTATATCCCGTTTCAACTAGTCTTATTTCTGGTGGCCAAAATCCTTTTAAAAAAACTGAGTAAAACCATTTTATCTCCTGATTAAGTCGCTCATCTATATTAAATCCACTATAACACCAGCATGCTATTAATCCATATCTTTTTAATAACCTCTTTGCTTCTAAATAAAAAATTTTTGTATCAAACCAATGGAGAGCTTGAGCAACAGTTATCAAATCGACAGAACTTTTCTTTAGCGATGGAACTTGTTCATTAGCTACTAAATAATTAATATTTTGCTCTGGGAAAGAATTTAAAATTTGTGAATTACTTATATCTGTAGCACAAACTTTATCGAAGTAAACTGACAATTTTTTTGCAGCTTGACCATTCCCTGTGCCTGCGTCCCAAGCAAGTTTTCTTTCTCTACATTCACTAAGTAAATAACGATACAATTTTTTGGGATATGTTGGTCTATATTGAGAATATTGAAGTGACTGTATAGAAAAATAGTCTTTAATAAGCTTAGGTTTTTTAAGCAGCCTCGCTTTGAAAATCATTTCATCAAATAAATTTTTTTATAAATAACTCTTTATTTTTAAATTTTTTCAAATTCTTTCAATTTATTTTTTTATATATTTTTTAATAAATATTAAGGCAAAATTAAAATAATTCTTAAAATAAATATCATAATTTCTTAGATTCAACTTTTAACTCTTTAAGAATAGAACTACCCATTGCTGTATCTGCTATAGGTCTAGTTAAATCGCCTAATTTATCCAACTGAGACTTTAAAAAATTGGAATCGGTTCCCTTCATACTTTTTTTTACATTGTCAATTTGTTCTTGAATTTCTTTAATTTCAGAATTTGAAAGAATATTTTTAGCTGTTTCCCAATTTTGTTCAACCCCTTTGAAAATTCTTTCTGCTACCTGACGAAATTCAATTAACTGTCTTTCATTGAAATCTTCTATTGCGTTTTCGAATGAGTCTTCCATTATTCTATCAATTTCAAATTGAGTCATTCCATGAAATGGAACCACCTCTATTTCAGCATTTTTCCCACTTCTCTTTTCAATTGCAGATACTTTAAGAATTCCATTTGCATCCACACTAAAAATTACTTCTATTAATGGATAACCCGCTTTCATCAGAGGAATACCACTTAACTTGAATTTCCCAAGTGCTCGACAATCCTTTATTAGCTCTCTCTCTCCCTGAAAAATATTTATTTCAATAGAAGTTTGATCATCAACATTTGTAGTAAATGTCTCACTTTCTTGAGCTGGAATTGTAGTATTTCCTGTAATAATTTTGCTAAATGTTCCTCCCAAAGTTTCAATACCTAAGGCTAAGGGTATAACATCTAGTAATAAAAACTCTCTTTCTCCTCCAGCAAGAAGATGACCTTGAATCCCCGCACCAATTGCGACTACTTTATAAGGATCAATTGCTATATTGGGTGGTTTTTGAAAGAATGACCCAATTTTTTTTCTCACTCCAGGAATAAGAGTAGATCCACCAACTAAAACAATTTCATCTACTTGTTCTTTAGAGATTTTTGCAAGATTTAAAACATGATTACAACTTATTATTGTTTGTTCAATCATTGGAGATATTATTGATTCAAATTCTTCAACATTTATTGAGCCAGAATATGTAAATCTTTTTTTTGGAAATTTTAATGAAAAATCAGATTTATTAGAAAAACTTAAATCGATCTTAATAATTTCAGCTGCTTTTTTTAGAATTTGTTTAGATTCAGCATTATTTAAATCTATACCTGAATTTTCTTTTTCAATAAGTTTTTTTAAATTTTTAACTAAAGCTTGATCAAAATCGTCTCCTCCTAAATTGGTATTACCATGAGTTGCTATTACCTTAAAAATTTTACCAGATAGTTTTAGAATAGAAATATCAAAAGTTCCTCCCCCGAGATCATAAACAGCAACATATCCATCTTTTTTTTGATCAAGACCGTAAGCAATTGCCGCTGCAGTTGGCTCATTAATTATGCGAACAACTTCTAGCCCTGCAATTTTAGCAGAATCTCTTGTTGCTTGTCTTTGTGCATCATCAAAATATGCAGGAACCGTTATTACTGCTTTTTTAACAACTTCCCCTAGAGCCTTTTCAGCTCTATGTTTAACTTCTCGCAAAATCTCTGCTGACAATTGTTGGGGAGTAAATTCTTTTTCAGAAATTTCGACTTTTATTAATTTTCGTTTTGTTTCAAAAACTTTATATGGAATCTCATACAGCATATTTCCTAGATCCTCTAAGCCTCGCCCCATCAAACGCTTAATTGAAAAAACTGTGTTCACAGGATCAGAAATTCTTTTATCAAGTGCCTCTTGACCCACTATCCATTTAGTCCCACACCATGATAAAACAGATGGAGTGACTGCATACTCGTCATCTCCAATTATTTCTGGACCACCTTCAAAAACAGTAGCTGACAAACTATTTGTAGTACCTAAGTCAATACCTATAATTCTTTCCATTTTATTTTTTTAAAAAATTTAAAAATATTTTAATGAGTTTTTTTGAAAATTTGTATTTGGTTATTATAAAATATTTTTTAAAGCTTTTTACTAAGAATTAATTGATACGCTCTAATAAACGACTTAAATATCGTTCTGCGTTTAAATTGGTCTGTAAATCTTGAAGTAAAAACGATTGATTGGAATTTTCTTTCAGCTTTTTGAATAAATTTGAAAAGTTGGCAACAATTCTTTTCTGTCTTTTCATCAAATCTTCTTTCATAATTAACAATTCGGATTTATTTTCAGATTCCAAAATTTCATCAAGTGACTCTTGCAAAAAAAACATTTCTTTCAAAAAACCTTCTGGCAGAGAACGTTCGTCGAGCTTAACATTTTTAGAAAATACTTTTAACAAATAAGCCGCTCTAGAATTAACATCATAAATAGTGCTATATGCAGTATTTAAAATAGCAGATGCTTTCTCACTTATTTTTTTTTCAGATTCGGTAGTGGATACAAAAACATCTGGATGCAATTCAAAAGAAAGCTTGTGATACTTTCCTTCTAACTCATTAATATCTATTTCAAAACCAATCGACAAACCCATCAACTCAAAATAATTTGTCTCACTGGTAAAAGACTGAGTGGTTTTACATGAAAAACAAAAGAGGAGTGACTCCAAACTTAACCCACATTTTTTGCAGGTTGTTTGCAATTTAACCATAGATTATTATTAAATATGCCTACAGTTTATTCTTTATTTCTATTTTTATAATCAGATATAGCAGCTTTGATAGCATCTTCAGCTAGAACTGAACAATGAATTTTCACGGGAGGAAGTGAAAGTTCTTCTACAATTTCAGTATTTTGAATAGCCATAGCCTCATCAAGGTTTTTTCCTTTAACCCATTCTGTTGCTAAACTGGAACTTGCTATAGCAGAACCACAACCAAAAGTTTTAAATTTGGCATCAGTTATCTCTTTAGTTTTTGGATCCACCTGGATTTGAAGCTTCATTACATCCCCGCACTCTGGAGCTCCAACTAATCCCGTACCTACATTAGAATCACTTTTATCTAAACTACCCACATTTTTTGGATCACTATAATGATCAACAACTTTTTTACTATAAGCCATTTTACTCCTATATAATTATTTATATTAATTTCTTAATGTGAAGTCCATTTTACAGATGACAAATCTATTCCATCTTTAACCATTTCATATAGTGGTGACATTTCTCGTAGCCTTTTTACTGCAACAATAATTTTTTTTGCTGCATAATCAACTTCTTCTACTGTAGTAAAACGTCCCATACCGAAGCGAATTGAAGAATGAGCTAAGTCGTCTCCTACTCCCAAAGCTCGCAAAACGTAAGAGGGTTCCAAACTTGCTGAAGTACAAGCTGAACCAGAAGAAACTGCTAATTCACTTACACCCATCATTAAACTTTCGCCTTCTACATAGCCAAAACTCACGTTAAGATTGTTTGGTAAGCGTTGTGTAGGATGACCATTTAAGAAAATATAATCTAACTCTGCATTTAACTTATCCAGTAACCTTTGACGTAAACTTGTTAGGCGTTCCGCTTCAGAAGCCATTTCTGAAATTGCTAATTCTAAAGCCTTAGAAAATCCTACAATACCTGTAACATTAAGAGTTCCCGAACGCATTCCACGTTCATGCCCACCACCAAACATAATAGGAGATAAGCGTACGCGAGGTTTTTTTCGTCTAACATAAAGAGCTCCAATTCCCTTGGGTCCATACATTTTGTGAGCCGTCATCGAAAGAAGATCTATATTCATTTCATCTACATCAACGGGTATCTTTCCAACGGCCTGAGTCGCATCAGTATGAAAAAGCACCCCTTTTTCTCTAGTGATTTTTCCAATTTCTTTGATTGGATTAAGTGTACCAATTTCATTATTTCCTGCCATTAGTGATACTAAAATTGTGTCTTCTCTTATAGAATCAGCCAATTGTCTGAGATCAATACAACCAAATTTATCTACTTCAAGAAATGTAACCTCATATCCCTTCTGTTCTAGGGCATGACAGGGATCAATGACTGCTTTATGCTCTATTAAGCTTGTTATAATATGTTTCCCCTTGTTTTTGTAAAATTCTGCAACACCCAAAATGGCTATATTATTTGATTCAGTAGCTCCACTAGTAAAAATAATTTCCTTGCCATCTGAACCAATAGCCTTACCAATTGAGTCTCTTGCTTTCTCTACCACATCCTCAACTTGCCAACCAAAAGAATGATTCCTACTTGCTGCATTACCAAAAGATTCAGTAAAAAAAGGAAGCATCTCTTCTAAAACTCTAGAGTCAACAGGAGAGGTTGCATTATAATCAAGATAAATCGGTAATTTCATAGTTAGATTCCGTAAAAAAATAATTTAAATTTGTTTGTTTTATAATAGAAAATAAAGTAGTTTCTTCTAAGAATTTCTGAATTTTTGAATGCAAAAACAAAAGAGGGGTTTTTGTTGGGCATTGATTATGTACTTTACACGTATACTCATCTTTACAGCATTCTACAAGTTTAAAAGGATTGTCTGTAGCATTAATTATTTCAGAAAGATTTATATTTTCAGCCGAACGCGATAGCATATATCCTCCTAGCTTACCTCTTGATGATACGATCAAACCTGAACTTACTAAATTTTTGAGAATATTAGCAATCATTGGGTGAGGCAATGAATAGGATTTCGAAATTTCTTGAGCGCTTACAGGCTCATTTGTTCCTCCCAAATGAGTCAGTAATATAATTGCGTAATCAGTTTTTTTTGATAATCTTAGCATTTTCTATTTTTGTTTCATTTTAAAATAGTACTATTCCAGTACTATTTCAAGTTATTTTTTAAAACTCATAAACATTTCTTAAATTAATTCTAATGATTCCTTTTTTATATAGGATAATTGAGGGTCTGATGATAAATATGCTCAGCTAATCCTACCTCCCATAAGCGAAAATCTACTCGAATAAATTTTGAATTAATACTTGGGATCAAAGTTGTCTCTATATTAGCATCTAATTTTTCCCCAGGCTTTAGCCAAAAAAATTCTGCAGATAAATTTTCATTTGAACGCGTTCTCCAAAAATGAGCTTCTGCTCTCAAGAAAATGATTGATTTTGAAGGATTTTTAATTTTGAAATTTATCAAAAGAACTTTTTCTTTGTTACTACTTGAAAATCCATTATCTTTGAATTTTAAAAAAAAATTTGAGATGATAGGTTTTGCGGTACCTGAGAATTTTTGTCTATTATAAATTCTCTGAGCAGCTCCAAAAAAAATTTTTGATCTCTTTTCCCCTTCTAATTTCTTCGAAATTTTCAACAAATTTGGGACATCAGAAGAATCTCCAAGCATCCCGATCAAAGCACCAATTTGCCATGTAATATTTTTATTTTCTAAAGTTTTTATCATTTTTCGTAGTAAAGGTAATCCAAATTCAGGATATAGTAGAAAAGCTCTCATGGCTTTGAATTTTTTTATTTTTGAACTATCATTTAACATCAGAATCCACTTATTTTCAAAATTATACTTCATCTGGCTTTCAAAAAAAGCTTGAGATTGGGTAGAAGAGATAAAAAAAGCGGCTAAAAAAAATAAACTATTTTGGATAAATTTAGTATTTAATAAACTCTTCATTATAATTCTTTCCATTTAAAATATCCTTGTTCAATTGCATTAGCAATATCATCTTTAAAAATATTTCTACCAAAACGACTAATTTGCTTCTTGAATGATTTTTCTGAGAATTTTTTAAAATTTTGCTCCATTTCTTCTATTGCCTCACATAATGATTCTACATTTTGCTCCTTGAAAAAAATACCTGTACTTTTATTTACTGTTTCTAAGGCACCACCTTTTTCAAAAGCAATAACTGGAGTATGACATGCTTGCGCCTCTAAAGGAGTAATTCCGAAATCATCTTCACCAGGAAAAACCAAAGCTCTTGCTTTTTGATATAATTCTAGCAATTGTTTATTGGAAATAGAACCTAGAAATTCAATATTTTTATCAGCAATACTCCTGCAATATTTTTCTTCTTGACCTGTTCCAGAAATTTTAAGAGGGATTTTAAGCCTGTTGAAAGCTTCAATAGCTAAATCTACTCTTTTATTAGGAGCTATGGCTCCAGCAATGAGGTAAAAATTTTCTTTAGATGATCCTGGTTTAAAATAGGAAAGATTTACCGGAGGATAAATCACTTGTGATTCCCTCTTATAATAATTTAGTATTTTTTTTTGAACGTTATAACTATTACAAAGGAATGTATTGACGTTATTAGATGTTTTTATATCCCAACTCTGTAAATAAGGTCGCATTAATTTTGCTCCCAATTTCGTATACCAAGAAGTTCGAGATTGCTTAAAATAAGTTCCGAATTGATCCCAAACGTAACGCATAGGAGCATGAACATAAGATATATGATAAGTAGAATCGTCTTTTCTTATTCCTTTAGCAACACAATGGCTTGAACTGATAATCAAATCATATCTTCTAAAATCAAACTTTTCAATCGCAAATGGAAAAAGTGGTAGATAATGGCGGTATTTCTTTAATCCAAATGGGAGTTTCTGAATTAATGAGGTCTTGATATTCATTGATTCAATTATCTCAGACAATTCTCCTTCCTGATAAACTAAAGTATAAAGGTCTGCTTGCGGAAACAACTCACAGATCAATTCCAAACATTTTTCACCTCCTCGCATTCCAATGAGCCAGTCATGTACCAATGCAACTTTAAATGCACTAAAAAATTGTTTTTTCATATTTTTGTCTTAACCAAATCTGGTAATAACCCAATATTTTCCAACACATAATATTTATCTTCCTCCAAATGGGGGTGCTCTTTTTCATGCTCCCATGTCGTCTTATAGGGAACATGAACAGCATTTGCTCCAATTTTGACTACAGGAACAATATCAGATCTCATTGAATTTCCTACCATTAAAAAACGATGCTCCTCAATTTCGTATCGAGTCAAGATTTTTTTATAAGTTTCTACAGTTTTATCACTTACAATTTCAATTTTTTTAAAAAAATTAGTTAGACCCGATCGAGAAATTTTTTTCTCTTGTTCTAAAAGATCACCTTTTGTTATTATCATTAATATATAATCTCTATGCAGTTGATTTAAAACCTCAAATACATTTGGTAACAACTCTACAGGAGTTGACAACATTTCTCTTCCAAAATCTAAAATTCGTTGAACTTCGTTATTGCTAAACCGCTCTTTTCTAATTTCCAGAAAAGTTTCTATCATAGAGAGTATAAAACCTTTAACTCCGTATCCATAATTTTTTATATCCTCAATATGTTTATTTGATAAAGCAGTTTGAACCATACTAGACTGGTCTGAGTCAAAAATCTCAGAAAATTTTTCCTGAGCACTCAAGAAAATGTGTTCATTATGCCAGAGAGTATCATCAGCATCAAAGGCGATTACATCAAGCATTTAATTATCTATTTAAAAAAGAGATGTTTCAAAAGGAAAGTAATCAGCTTTATGGAAAGCTTTTATGAAACTTTGAAAAATGAAGAGAATCTATATGTGGTAAAATATAAATTAAAGAAACTTTTAGGGTAAGAGTATAATCCTACCCTATTAGTTTTTTAAATATTAGCACTGATGCTCCTCAACTAGAATTTCATTATATGAGTCACGCATTACATTTATTAAGACAACGTCTTTTATAGTCTTCGCAGATGATTCCAATATATCTAACCCCATATCTATCGAAACATCCTGCCGTGTTAAGTCTTCTAATTTTAAAACAATGTGCCTTAGAGAAGAATTCATTTTACCTCATATGGCTTAAGATTATCCGAGAAATACCATATTTAAAAAGAATTGAAAATAATTTCCCCGGTATAACGCTAAACAAATGCAGTTATTGTGCCTCAGATATTTGTTTTAATAAACGAACCATTTGAATAGCACTAACTGTAGCTCTACCTCCTTGGTTCTCAAATTTTGCACCAGAACGGTTTATGGCTTGTTCAATAGTATTCGTAGTTAAAAGTCCAAAACTTATTGGTATCCCATACTCTAAAGAAGTTGAGGCAATTCCTCTAGATGCATTTTCACAAACATAATCATAATGAGATGTTTCACCTCTAATAACGGCGCCTAAGCAAACAATCGCATCAAAACGACCGCAGTCTGCTAATTTTTTAGAAACCAAAGGTAACTCAAATGCTCCCGGTACTCTATATACTTGAACATTCTCTTTTTTGCCATCATGACTCAGAAAAGAATCTAACGCTCCCTCCAACAAGCGATTACAAATGAATTCATTAAACCTTGAAACTATAAATGCTATTTTAATGTTGGTGGCATCTAGATCTCCCTCAATTTGTTCCATATTTACCTTAATTTTTTAATATTCTACCACCAATTAAGCATGTTAATAACTTTTTTCAAATTCTCTGAGCATATTAAAATGAAAAATTCCCGAATCATGCTCATCATTCCAATATATTCTTAATGCATAATTCCCAACATATTCGCTTTTTATTGGAGCAATATTTTTAGGAATACTATTGCTGTCTAAAGTCTTTTCTCCACTTAGCTCATCGACACAACTAGCACAGGGGCATGCATCTCTAAGATCAAAAAAGCTAATCCTATTTTCATATCCGTCTCGCCAAAGGATATAAATTTCGTCACTTAATAAAATTTTTTCTGGTTTATTTTTTTTCTTTATTTTAAGCATATTAGGTTTGCTAAACTAAAAACAAATAATTAATTTTCAAATTTTAATGATAATTTACAATATTTTAACTAACAACTCAAGCATACCTTCCAAAAAATAAATACAAAAAAATAATGTAATATTAAGGGAATTTAAATCATTTTATTTGGGAGCTATAAGTTAAACTTTAAAAAAATTCCTAAATTAAATATTTTTAATCTATACTTTATGGATTTAAATTCTCAAAGACTTGTATCTGAAAACAAAAAATTTTGATAAAATATTACAAAACAATTTATGGTATAGACAAAGTATTATATTCCACAATTATAAAAAAAAATATTTTTTTAATCATTATTAAAAATAGAACTATATGCAAAAAGGGAAATTTATTACCTTTGAAGGACTAGACGGCTCCGGGAAAAGCACCCAATTGGATCTTACTAAGAATTGGTTAAGAGATAAGGGTTTTTCTGTTCTAATTTCTAGGGAACCCGGCGGAACAAAAATTGGCGATGAAATTAGAAACATTTTACTAAATCCAAGACACAAAAATTTAAACCCTGAAAGTGAATTGCTACTTTATCTTGCTGATCGTATGCAAAACTTATCTGAGTCTGTGATTCCCGCAAAATCACAAGGGAAGATTGTTCTATGCGATAGGTCTCACGATTCTACAATTGCTTATCAAGGCTATGGGAGAGAACTTAATTTGGATGTTTTTGAAACATTTTTTTCACAATATGTGAATCCACAGAAGCCTGATTTTACAATCCTATTGAATATTTCTCCAGAAACTGTTTTTAAAAGACTTAAAGAACGAAAAGATAAATTAAAATCGGATCGCCTGGACTTGGAATCACTAAGATTCTTCGAAAGGGTATCTCGTGGTTTTGAAGATATAGCCTCTCTTGAAAAAGAAAGAATTATTTGTATTAATGGTGAACAAAAAAAAGAAAATATACATAAAGAGATCGTTGAAGTTTTAAAACAAAAACTAGAAATGAATTAATATATTCATTTTTTGCTCTATTTATCTTAAAATTTTAAACTATTTCTAAATCAAAATTTATGTCTAGGTTTACATTTAAAATAATTTGTTAACAATTTTTCTTGAACTAAAGGGAATTTTAATTTTAAAAACATTCATAGCATGAGAAGTATTTTTTTTGAAAAAGGGATCGAATACCAACTTGAAATTAATGGTGAAAATTGGAACCAAGGGGGTTATATAACAGGTACACTTACCACAAAGAACGTAAATGAAACTGATATTACTCTAAATTCAATTAATATAGTGCTTGCCCATGGCCTAAAAAAACCAATTAAAGAGAAAAAAAAAATCACATGGGAAGTTATAGAAAAAATAATTTTGTGTGAAAACCTTTCAATTCAATCTAAAAATTTTGAATCTTTCAATTGGAACATAAATCTAGGAACTGATTGTCCCATAACAGATAATAAAGGTGGATTATATTTACTTTTTGGGGGTGAGGATGTTTTTTCTAGAGGAGGTATGCTTGATTTAAAAATTAAAATTCATCCTATATTGCAGAATTTTTTACAAACCTTCACTACACAATTTCGTTTTTTGGAAAAACATCAAAAAAGGAAGCACGACTTCGTAGAAGTCAAGCTATTGCCACCTGAGTCTAGAGAATTCCCGAATTTGGAATCGGTTACTTGTCTCCTAAAAATCAAAAATGAAAATTTTGTAATAAATTATTCTTTCAAAATGAAAACTCTTGGTCGTTCTGGCCAACAAATGAAAATAAACAAAAAAAATAGAGAATTTTTTCAAACTATATCTAAGGATAATTATCTCCAAATAGGGGGATTCCCAAACAGAATGTATTTGAGAGAAAAAATTAACGAAGCCTTAAACACTGCTAGGCCCGAAGTAATTTTTTAGGGAAGCACCCTCATTTTTCATTACTATAGAAATTATAAAAATAATAAAAGTTTGAAAAAATAAAACTTTAATAGAAAACTACTTTTTATATGGCAATTATAACGTTAATAAAAGTAATATGAACATTTTTAAAATATAAAAAACATTATGAAATAAAAAAATTTATCTTCAAAATTTTTTTTAGTAAGATGCCCATATGGTCTAAATTTCAAGATGAAACTAAAAGTTTGTTAGTTTTCTGAAGATTAATAATTGTTTACAAGTTAATTACAATACAATTTCAACTAAATTATATTAGAATTTTTATGTTTTTCTAAATGTTATCTTATATATTCCTGATCCAATTCAAATTCTAGATTATGAGTTCCTAGAAGGATCAATTCCTTAGATCTTCCAATTAATTCTCCTGGAAAAGATTGAAAAGGCTGATTATTTTTATCTGTTAAAATCCTGAGATAATACCCCTCTTTCAAGATTTGTCCTGTCATTGAGTTGGATTGACCTATACTAAATTTTTGAGGGGGATTAAAATTAGATAAAATTTTTATGGCTACTGGCCGACTTTTATCTTTTTCAAAAAGCATTATCACTAATCTATCAGTGAGTTCTAATTTATTTAGAAAAAAAGAAGGTACTATGACGGTTCCACTTATTGATGTTTCTGGCAGGTTGTTAGAAGATATTAAAAGTTCAGACGGTAAGTTCTTGAAAGGCCTATCCAAATAATATTTAATCCCTTCAGTTCCCAGTGCTATAGGTTTTAGCAATGGACCTATGACTTCTCCAATAGAAGGTAGATAAACATTTCTATTTTTGTCTGTAATTACTAGAAGACGATAAGATCCACTAAGAGGATTCTCAGAATCTTCCTGTCCTATACTAAATGTAAGAGGAGGTAAAAATGGATTAACTGTTTTAGCCGCAATAAGTTCAGGTTTTTCTGGGTCAAAAAGTAAAATATAAGCGTTGTCAGTCTTTACGATTCCTTTACTTATCTCAGGATTAGAAATAATAATTCCACTAATGCTAGACTTTAATAAGTTATTATTACGACTCAATTCCTTTAAAAGTGCATTAACAATTATCGCCAATACCGTTACAAAGAAAACTAAAAAAATTAGTCTGTTTTTGCTCACATCTAAAAATTTTTTGAAAATCTAAATAAGTCCATCTGCCTGAGGGATTGAAGGAAGATTTGAAGTCCCCATTAAATATTTATCAATACAACGAGCAACTTCTCTTCCTTCCCAAATTGCCCAAACAACAATTGAGGCACCTCTGTTTGCATCCCCAGCTACAAAAACACCTTCCTCGGTAGTCATAAAATTTTCGTCGGACAAAACTTCAAAAGTTGGTTGTTTATTAACTAAAAAATTTCTTATCTGACTTGCTGTGAATGGTTTATTTTTTCCAGTAATATTAAATTTAACTCCTAATTCTTCAAGTAATCCTTCGATTTTTGGACCTAAATATCCTAATGCCAAAAATACCATGTCTGTTTCCACAATAAACTCAGAGCCATGTTCCTTTTCAAAATTTTTATAACCATTATCATCTATAACCCATCTTACATTTATTCCTTGCAAAGCAGCTACTTGGCCTTTACCATTATCAATCACCTTTTCTGTCAAAATATTAGATCGGCAATCTGGATTAACTTCTTTATGGACTGGTGTAGGACGAGGAATCATATCTATTAGCTCAAATTGATGAACAATATCATTTACTCCCTGTCTGTTAAGATTCCCTAAGCAATCAGCTGCTGTGAATCCTCCTCCTAATATTATGGCTGTCTTATTAAATGGATCAATTTTTTCTCGCTCTGGTATTAAATCTCCTGCAACTTCTCTATTCCGCTGAGGAAGATAGTCCATAGCATAGTAGATACCTCCTAAATCTGCTCCTTCAACTTGAAGTTTCCTTGGATGCTGTGCTCCAGTTGTAAGTAAAATCGCATCAAAACTTTTCTTTAGCTGATCTACTGGCAAATCGATGCCCACATTTATACCAGTCTTAAATTCAACTCCCTCTAATTTTAGTTGTTCAACACGTCGCGAAACAATGCTTTTTTCTAATTTAAAATCTGGTATGCCGTAAACTAATAATCCTCCAACTCTATCTTCTTTTTCGAAAAGCGTTACTGAATGGCCTGATCTCCTCAACTGTTGCGCTGCAGCAAGTCCAGCTGGTCCAGAGCCGACTACTGCAACCATTTTGTTTGTTAATTTTTTTGGTGGTATAGGTTTTATTAAACCATCATTCCATCCTTTTTCTACAATATGTTTTTCGATTTCTTCAATAGTAACGGAATTTACTTTATTATTTTTAGCTTCGAGCTCTAGAGTATAATGCTCATTTAAAACACATGTTTCCTCACATGGAGCAGGACATATTCTTCCTGTAAATTCTGGAAAATTATTTGTACTATGTAATGAATCAAGCGCCTCTTGCCAGTTACCTCGATAGACAAGATCATTCCAATCTGGAATCATATTTCCTAAAGGACATCCCATATGACAAAAAGGTACACCACAATCCATACATCTTGAAGCCTGCTGCATTATCTCCGAATCAGAAGAAAAAGTATCATACTCACGAAAATCTTTTACTCTTTCTTTTATTGGTCGAAGAGGTGGAAGTTGTTTTTTAAATTCCAAAAATCCTGTATCTTTTCCCATCAGTATCAAATTATTATTGTTACTATTAAGCTGCTTTATTTTTTAATGAATTTAGAACTGCACGGTATTCATAAGGCATTACCTTAACAAACTTATTTACTTCAATTTCCCAATTTAAAAGTAATTTTTTGGCTTTGGGACTTCTAGTTAAAAAATGATGTTTCTCTATGTATTTTCTTAGCCAAATAATTTCTTTTTTATCATGTAATTCCTCCAAATCAACCATTTCAGTATTACATTTGATTTTAAATTTATTTTTTTCGTTTAAAACATAAGCTATTCCTCCGCTCATTCCAGCTGCAAAGTTTTTACCTGTATCCCCTAAAATAATTATCTTTCCACCAGTCATATACTCACAACCGTGATCTCCAACTCCTTCTACTACTGCTATTGCTCCGCTATTTCTTACGGCAAATCTTTCACCGGCAATACCGCAAAAAAATGCCTCGCCTGAAGTTGCTCCGTATAAAACTGTATTTCCAATTAAAACATTTTGATCTGGTGCAAACAATGATTCTTTTGGTGGGTATATAACTACACTACCTCCACTCAAACCTTTAGCTGTATAATCATTAGCGTCACCTTCTAACTCAAGGGTCACACCGCGAGCTAAAAAAGCTCCAAAACTTTGCCCTGCTGAACCTTCAAATTTACAACGAATTGTATTTTCTGGCAAACCCTCCTCATTATATTTTTCAGCTATTTTACTACTTAGTAGAGTTCCAACTGAACGATTTACATTAAATATTGGCAAACATAAATTTACAACTTCTTTATTTTCTAGAGCAGATTTTGATAACTTGATAATTTTATGGTCTAATTGATTTTCGAGTCCATGATCCTGCTCCTGCGTACAATGTGTTGTATCTTTTTCGCCTAAATCAACTTTGTACAAGATAGACGATAAATCAACTTTACTGGCTTTCCAGTGTTTAATATTTTTATTTTGCTCAATTAAATCAGTACGACCTACCATTTCTACAATTTTTCTTATACCTAGATTAGCCATTATTTGTCTAACTTCTTCTGCGACAAAAAAGAAATAATTAATAACATTTTCTGGTTGTCCTACAAACTTTCTACGTAGTTCTGGATTTTGTGTCGCAATTCCAACTGGACACGTATTTAAATGACATTTACGCATCATAATACATCCTATTGCGATTAAAGGCATCGTTGCAAAACCATACTCTTCTGCTCCTAGCAAAGTAGCTATAGCAACATCTCTACCAGTTTTTAATTGACCATCAGTCTGCAAACGAACTCTTCCTCGTAGGTTATTCAACATTAGCGTTTGATGAGCCTCGGCCAGGCCAAATTCCCATGGGACGCCAGCATGTTTTATTGAAGTAAGCGGAGATGCTCCAGTACCTCCATCATGCCCTGAAATTGTAATAATGTCTGCATGAGCTTTTGCTACACCTGCGGCAATAGTACCAACTCCAGCTTCAGATACCAATTTGACGTTAATTTTCGCTTTATGATTTGCATTTTTCAAATCAAATATTAGTTGAGCCAAATCTTCAATCGAATAAATATCATGATGTGGCGGTGGAGAAATCAAAGTAACACCAGGAGTTGAATTACGGACTTTTGCAATTTCTTTACTCACCTTATTCCCGGGCAACTGTCCCCCTTCACCAGGCTTCGCCCCCTGAGCAACTTTTATTTGAATTTCATCACAATTTACTAGATAATTGATCGTAACACCAAAACGACCAGAAGCAACTTGCTTGACCTTACTCAAAAGTAAATCACCATTCGACTGTTTTTTAAATCGACTCGAGTCTTCACCACCTTCTCCGCTATTACTTTTAGCTCCAATTCGATTCATTGCTATAGCTAGTGTTTCATGAGATTCTTTACTAATTGAACCAAAAGACATAGCTCCCGTAATGAACCTTTTTACAATCTCACTGGCTGGTTCAACTTCTTCTAATAAAACTGACTCCACTTTTACAAATTCAAGTAAATCCCTTGGAGTTGAAAGATTTTTTGATTGATTATTAACTATTTTAGAGAACTCCAAATAAGCATCCTTATTCTTTGTCCGAACAGCTTCTTGAAGAATATTAGTCATAACTGGGTTTATTTGATGAAATTCTCCATGCCTCCGCCAATGGTAATTCCCTGCACCTGGTAGGATTTTTTTCGTATCTGAGGTCTCAATTATCGCATTTTCATACCTCATAATTGTTTCGATAGAAATTTCATTTAATCCGATCCCACTAATTCTTGAAGGTGTTCCAGAAAAATACTCCTGCACTAAATTTTCATCTAGCCCGATGGCCTCAAAAATTTGAGCACCTCTGTAACTTTGAATTGTTGAAATTCCCATTTTTGAAAAAACTTTGAACATACCCTTTTTGATAGCCTTGCTGTAATTTTCTTTAGCTAATTTAAAAGTTAAGTGACTAAGTAAAGCGTCTTGCCTAATCATTTGTTCAAAAGTTTCAAAAGCCAGATATGGATTTATTGCACCTGCACCGAAACTAACAAGTAAACAAAAATGAGCAATTTCTCTAGCTTCCCCTGTTTCTATTATTAATCCTGTTTTGTGACGTTTACGTTTCAAAATTAAATAATGATGAACCGCTGCAATTGCTAATAATGAAGGAATTGCGACTTTACCTTTTCCAACGCCTCTGTCACTCAAAACAAGAAATGTACAGCCCTTATTAACAGCGACTTCTGCTTGTTTGCAAAGATTTTCAAGTGTTTTAGATAATGCTTCAGGACCTTCTTTTAATTTGAAAAGAATGCTTAAAGTCGCAGATTTAAAATCTTTCTCGTTTAATGCTTTGATTTGAGCTAACTGATCGTTATCAATTACTGGATGGTCTATTTTAAGCATCCTAGCATGAGATGGACCTGGTCTTAGTATATTTTTTTGTGGGCCTAACCTACTTGTTAAAGACATTACCAACTCTTCTCTAATAGCATCAACAGGTGGATTACTGACTTGGGCAAAAATTTGCTTGAAATAATCAAAAAGTAATCTCGGTTTATCTGACAATACAGCGAGAGGTGTATCATTTCCCATTGAACCCGAAGCTTCATTTCCATTCATTATCATAGGTGTCAATAATAAATTCAAATCCTCGGTAGTATAACCAAAAATTTTTTGACGCAGTAATAAAGTTTCAAAATTACTTTTAGGTACATCATATGATTTTGGCAAATCAGATAATTTTAATACATTCTCTTTTATCCATTTGGAGTAAGGATTTGCAGTGCAAATTTTTGATTTTATTTCGGTATCATCTATGATTCTTCCGATTTTAGTATCGACTAAAAACATTTTTCCGGGCTTTAATCGACCTTTATATTTTACATTTTTTGGATCTATTCTAACCGCTCCAACTTCAGAACCCATTATAACTTTATCATCTCGAGTTACTATATAACGAGATGGACGTAAGCCATTCCTATCAAGAGTGGCTCCAATTTGAACTCCGTCCGTAAAAATTAGAGATGCTGGTCCATCCCATGGTTCCATCAAATGATCGTGAAACTCATAAAATGCTTTTTTTTCGTTAGACATTTCAGGATTATTTTCCCATGCTTCAGGAACTAACATCATCATAGCATGAGGGGCTGAAAATCCAGATTGAATAAGAAATTCAAAAACGTTATCCATACAGGCAGAATCACTACCTCTGGGTATAATGATTGGCTGTATTTCACTAATATCTTCATAAAAATTAGATTCTAAAGTAGCTCTTCTACCTCTCATCCAATTAATGTTACCTCTTAGAGAATTTATTTCTCCATTGTGTGCTAAATTTCTAAAAGGTTGAGCCAAATCCCACCTTGGGAAAGTATTAGTAGGGAATCGTGTATGAACAAGAGCCATCGCACTACTTAATCGTTTATCTGAAAGATCGATGAAGAAACTTTGCATTTGATTAGGAATTAACATTCCCTTATATACCAAGGTTCTAGAGGACATACTTGAAATTATAAAATCATCTACATCTTGTAGAGAAGTACGTATAGCCTTTCTCGTAATGTATAGTTTCCTTTCGAATTTTTCCTGATCGTAATTTACTATTCTACGATATCCCATAAACAAATGACGCATCTCAGGCATTGAAGATAAAGCATGCTTACCCACAAAATTTAGATCTCGAGGAACATCGCGCCAACCAAGTATATCCATACCTTTTTCAACGATATGACTTTCTATCACTTCTCCACAATGTCTTCTAGCAGATGGATCCTTTGGAAGAAAAATTGAGGCAACACCATACTCACCCTCATCAGGTAAATAGAATCCCTCTTTTAGGCATTCTTCTAAAAAAAACTGATGCGGAATCTGAATCATCATTCCAGAACCATCCCCAGAGTTTGGGTCTGCTCCCAAAGCCCCTCTGTGATTTAAATTGCAAAGTAGATCAAGTCCTTCTTTGATAACTGAGTAGGATTTTTTATTTTTAATATTAACTACAAATCCAACACCACACCCATCATGTTCAAATTGTGGGTCATAGAGTCCTTGTTTTCTTGGGTATTTAAAATTCATTTAAAATACAAATTTAATTTCCTGTGTTTAAAACAATTTATTTTTATATTGGGTTTAATATGATTCTAAGTAGATTTAATTCATAATTTATTCAAGTCGTTAATCTTCTGAATTTAAATCAAATTAAACAGAAAATATACCAAAAATCAAGTCATTAGCGATTTTCGATGACAAAAAAGATTTAGGTAAAAGGTATCAAAACTCTTTTAGTCTTGCATTTCAGGTGTTTTGATACGATTTATTATTTTTTGCTGACCAATGGAAAGAATATTACTCGTAACCCAGTAAAGTGTAAGTCCTGAGGGGAATGTAAATGTGAAGATAGTAAAAATAAATGGAAGCATTTGCATTATCTTAGCTTGAGTTGAGTCCATCATCGCAGTCTGAGGAGTCATTTTTTGTTGGATGTACATAGTAAGTCCCATCAGTATCGGCGTAATACCCAAACCATCAGGTTGTGACAAATCCCCAAGCCAAAAAATAAATGGAGCGTGTCTTAATTCAACTGCACTTGAAAGAGCGCTATATAGTGCAAAAAAAACTGGTATTTGCAACAACATTGGCAGGCAGCCCCCCAGTGGATTAACTTTATTTCTCCGATACAACTCCATCATTTCTTTATTTAGCTTTTCTTTATTATTCTTATACTTTTCTTGGAGTTTCTTCATTCTTGGGGCCAACTGCTGCATACGCTTCATACTCTTCATTCCTTTAAATGTTAAAGGAAATAAGAAAACTCTGACAATAATTGTTAAGATTATAATTGCCACACCATAATTTCCAACATAGGTATAAATCATACGCAACAAATCAAGTAATGGTGATGCCAATACTTCAAGAGTCATGTCATGGGAATCTAATAGTTTTTTACCAAACTTTATTAACTCTTCATCAGCTTTAGGCCCGTAATACATTTTGAAATTTGATTCTACCAAAAGATTAGGTTGTAAATTCGTTTTTGGTAAAGAGACACCAAAATAAGGTGATAATTTTTTTTCAACTTGAACATTCGCTCTCAAATTGGGCAGATAAAAATCTGCTCGAAAAAAGCCATTCTTTGTATTTGTTAAAGGTGCAGTAGCACTTATAAAATATTGATCCTCTAGACCCAACCATTTCATTTGAGTTACAGGGATCCCATCTCCTATGTCCTCTGTATTTAAAGTTTGTAAACTTTCATCATAAAAGAAAACAGGTCCTTCATGAGCATATTGCTGAATACCACCATCACTATCTGAAAGTCTTTGTTCACCAAAAAGAAAATTAATTTCTATGGGACGTACCTCATTTGATCTATTAATTAACTGTATTCTATAATCAAAAATATAATTATCATTAGAGAACTCGAAAGTCTTTATCAATTGAAAACCATTTAAAATGGGAGAAGTTAAAATTAAAAGAGCTTTTTCTTCCCCTGATAACAAAATTTCTTCTTTACTAGTAGCAAATACTGCATTACTAAACATTTCAGAAGTCTTAGCGTCATTTTCAAATTCCAGAGAAAAAGCAGGTACGTCTTTCAAATGATTCCCAAACATCTCGACAAGGTTTTCTTCAGTAACTTGATCCTTAAAGTCTGGGCCAATAAATCCTGTCAATACTGGAAACCAAGTACTTAGAGTAAGTCTTGGTTTGGTATGGTTAAAATTTTTTAACTGTAGTTTTTTACCAATACCACCTCGAGTATCTATAATTAGTCTATAATTACGTGTTTCAACTAAAACTTCCTTAGATGGTAAGCTAGAATCTACCTTAGTAATAGATTCAAGTGGTTGGGAAAACTTAATACTGCTATTTGGAGAATTAACATCCAATGAATCTTTGTTATATGTTTTTTTTACTTGATCCTTTTCAACGAAATCTTCTTCTATTCTCATGTCTCTAGGCGGAGG